>CAJQTH010000032.1 GCA_905618905.1 uncultured Candidatus Pelagibacter sp.
AATAATCTTACCGGTATTAGGATTTAAAGAAAAAACTATACCTTTACCTTTAAGTATTACAGAACCAGTACTTGGAGGATTCCCAATGGCATCCGCTATTAAAAAAAAAGAAAGTTTAAATTAATTAAGTGAAAAATATTTTTAAAATAACCTATTTAATAGCTCTTATTTTAACTGGAGCAACTCAAGTTAATGCAGCAGAAAAAGTTGATCTCTTAAAAACAGATTGGAGTTTCAAAGGTCTTTTTGGAAAATTTGATAGGGGTTCGCTTCAAAGAGGATATCAGGTTTATACGGAGGTTTGTGCATCGTGCCATTCAATGAAATACGTAAGTTATAGAAACCTATTTGAACCTGGCGGACCAGAATTTACTAAAGATCAGGCAAAAGCTATTGCGGCAGGTTTTGAAGTTACTGATGGACCAAATAGTGATGGAGAAATGTTTGTAAGACCAGCAAAATTATCTGATAAATTTGTTATGCCTTTCCCAAATGTAAAAGCAGCACAAGCAGCAAATGGAGGAGCTTATCCACCAGATATGTCTGTATTAGCAAAAGCTAGAAGTGGTGGGGTAGATTATATTTATTCTGTACTTTTAGGTTATGAAGATCCACCTAGTGGAGTAACTCTAGAGGATGGAGTTTATTATAATAAATATATGTATGGAAATAATATTAAAATGTCAGAGCCACTATCTGATGATTTAGTTGAATATAGTGATGGCACTACTGCCACAAAAGAGCAAATGGCCAAAGATGTGACGACATTTTTAATGTGGGCTGCAGAACCACATTTAGAAGCAAGACATAAAATGGGCTTTAGAGCTATTTTGTATTTAATTATTTTAACTATTTTAGTTTATTTTAGTATGAAGAAAATTTGGTCACGTATTGAATCTGAAGTTTAATATATCACCATCTTTGACAATATAATCTTTCCCTTCAAGTCTCATTTTTCCATTAGTTTTAGAATTCACCCAACCTTGATTTGCTATGAAGTCTTGATATGCAATCGTTTCAGCTCTAATAAAGCCTTTTTCAAAATCAGTATGTATTTCACCAGCCGCTTTTGGTGCAGTGCAATTTTTTTGAATAGTCCAGGCTCTAGTTTCTTCAGGTCCAGATGTAAAGTAAGTGTCTAGCTCTAAAATATTATAACCTTTTTGAATTAACATATTTAAACCAGTTCTTTTTAATCCAATCATCTCCATATAATTTTCTTTTTCTTCATTTTCTAATTGATTTATTTGGTTCTCAATATCAGCCGAAACTATTAAGGTATTTTTTTCCCCAAATTTATCAATAAAAGCTTGTGTGTACTTATTTCCATTTTGAACACTTGCTTCATCAACGTTACATACAAAAATTTTAGGTTTTAAAGACAATAAACCACTTTGGTTTATTAATTTTTTGTCAAATTGTTCATAAAGTATTTGAATATCTTTAGAATTATTTATGCAGTCAGAAGCAATTTCTAATATTTTTAATTGTTCCTCATCTACATTTTTCTTATTATTTTTTTCCAATCTTTTTTGTATTGATTCAAGATCTGCTAACATCATTTCTGTTTCAATAATTTCTAAATCTCTAATTGGATCGACAGTTGGGTTCACATTTTGAATATCATCAGAGTCAAAACATCTGATCATATGTATGATTGCATCGACTTCTCTTATATGGGATAAGAATTTATTTCCTAAGCCTTCACCTTTAGAGGCGCCCTCTACTAGTCCAGCTATATCCACAAACTCAATAGTAGTGTTAATTTTTTTTTTTGATTTTGATATTTCTACCAATTTATCTAGTCTTTCATCTGGTACAGGAACTACACCAACATTTGGCTCTATCGTACAAAAAGGGAAATTAGCAGCTTGTGCTTTGCTAGAATTTGTAAGTGCATTAAATAATGTAGATTTACCAACATTAGGTAGGCCAACAATTCCACACTTAAAACTCATTACTTATTATTTACAGTGCTTGAGAATAAATCTAATTTTTTATCAATTAATATAGCCATTGAGTCAATAATATTTTTAGTAATTTTTTCTAGTTGTATCATTTCATCTTCATCAAAATCTTTTAATACATGGTCTGAAACATCAGCTTTAGTTTTGGGCCTTCCAATTCCTATTCTTACTCTTGAATAATCTTTACCAATAAATTTATCAATAGACTCGATACCATTATGTCCTGCGCTAGATCCAGCAAATTTTGCTTTTACTTTTCCAAACTCAAGGTCAAGGTCATCATGGAAGACAATCACATCTTCAGCATCAATTTTGAAGTATTCAATTAATTCTCTTATACAAATTCCAGAGTTATTCATAAAGGTTAAAGGTTTTATTGCATAAACTTTTTTATCTTCAATATTACCTGTGGTTAATAATCCTTTAAATTTTGGTTTTTGTTTAGACAGACCAAAATTTTGATTAAGAGCATCAATTAATTTGAAACCAATATTATGTCTGTTGTTTTCGCTATCGGGTGTTGGATTTCCTAAGCCTACAAATAAAAGCATATTTTTTTTAAATCGTATCTAGGAGTTTTCACTATAATAAGTTGATTATTTTTTTTCTTCAGTGGCTTTTTTTTCTTCGCCATCTTTTTTATCACCCTCAGCTGCTGGTGCTGCTTCTTTACCATCTTCTGCTGCTGCTTCTTCTGCTTCAGCTGGTTTTTCTGGTTCTTTCATAACTGTAGGTGCTGCTAATGTTGCAATTACAAAATCTCTTCCAATAATAGTTGGTGTAACACCTTCTTCCAGTTTAATTGAAGATATTTTGAAACTTTCCCCAATATCCACTCCATCTAAGTCAATAGTTATTGCAGATGGGATCTTTTCACTTGGGCATTTTAATTCTATTTCTCTTCTAACAATGTTAAGTACTCCACCCCTCTTTAAGCCTGGAGAAGTTTCATGGTTAATAAATACTACAGGCACTTCTATTCTAATTTTTACACCTGGGACAACTCTTAAAAAATCAATATGAGTTGGTTCATCAGATATTACGTTATAAGTAATTTCTCTTGGTAAAACATTTTGAGGCTTTCCATCTAAATTAAGAGTTATTATATTTGATAAGAAGCTTCCTTTTTGAATTAGAGATTTTAATGTTTTTTTTAATACGGTAACTTTTTGATTTTCTTCTGGTCCCCCATAAATTATACCAGGGATATCTCCAGCTAATCTAAGAGAACGAACATCTCCTTTTGACTTAGTGTTTCTAGTATTTGCATCAAGTGAATTCATAAAAAGATGGCTTTTAGCTCAAGTTTCTCAATAACTCAAGATAATTATTTAAATAAATCAGATACAGATGTTGAGTTAGAGATTCTTTTAATTGCCTCACCCATAAGAGTTGAAATAGGCAAAACTTCTATATTTTTAACATTTTTAATTTTATCGTGATTATCAATTGTGTCTGTCACTACTAATTTTTTAATGACAGATTTTTTAATTTTATCTACTGCCTCTCCACTTAAAACCCCGTGAGTAATATAAGCGTAAACTTCTTTAGCACCTCTATCCTTTAAAGCTTTCGCAGCGTTTACTATAGTTCCACCTGAATCAATTATGTCGTCAACTATAATACAAGTTTTTCCCTTAACATCTCCTATGACATTCATAACTTTGGATTGACCTGGTTTGGGTCTTCTCTTGTCCACAATAGCAAGTTCCACATTTAAAATTTTGCCAAGTGCTCTTGCTCTTTCAGTTCCACCAACATCTGGTGCAACACAAATAATATTTTTACTTTTGATGTTTTTCTTAGCATGTCTTGCAAAAATTGGTGTAGCAAATAAGTTGTCAACAGGGATATCAAAAAAGCCCTGAATTTGTCCAGCATGAAGATCTACAGTAACAACTCTATCAGCACCTGCTTTAGTAATTAAATTAGAAACAAGTTTTGCAGAAATAGAAGTTCGAGGTACTACTTTTCGATCTTGTCGTGCATATCCAAAATAAGGAATGACGGCAGTAATATTTTTTGCTGAAGATCTTTTTAAAGCATCAATGCAAAGCAGTAATTCCATTAAGTTGTCATTTGCAGGAGATGAAATAGATTGAATTATAAAAATACTATTACCTCTAATGTTTTCATTTATTTCTATATAAATTTCTCCATCAGAAAACTTTTTTATACTTGAGTTTACAAGTTTAGATTTTAAATATTTTGCAATATTTTTACTGAGGGGTTTATTGCTGTTTCCAGATAATAATTTCATGAAATATAATCAATTAACCATAATTACAGAAATATTTCTACCATAATCACTCTCGTTGCGTCTAATAGATCTTCGTGCACTAAAAAAATTATTTTTAGGATTAAATGTGTCTTTATTAATTATATCAATTTTCTTTATATTTAAGGCTTTTAATTGAGAATGAACATATTTCTTTAAATTAAAGAAATCTTTGTTTTGAATTTTTTTAAAAAATTTTTTATTTTTTCCATCTTTTTTCATGAGTTTTTTAATAAAATCTTTTTTTACCTCGTAATTTTTTACTGAAATACATGGTCCAATAACAGCAGTAATATTTTTAGTGGTGCAGCCTTTTTTTATCATAAAATTTAAGGTTCTTTTAATTATCCCTTTGAAAGCACCCTTCCAGCCAGCATGGATTGCAGCAATCATCTTTTCTTTTTCATCATAAATTAGTATTGGAGCACAATCTGCAGTTAATATAGCTATAGGAATTTTTTTTTTATTTGTAATTAGTGCATCTCCCTTAAAATTATAATTTTTAAGT
The DNA here is from genome assembly GCA_905618905.1 of uncultured Candidatus Pelagibacter sp. GTDB lineage: Bacteria > Pseudomonadota > Alphaproteobacteria > Pelagibacterales > Pelagibacteraceae > Pelagibacter. The sequence continues at coordinate 4,754 of CAJQTH010000032.1, forward strand.
TTTAAATCTTTGTCTATAAAATGAAACTTATTACTGTGAATTTGATTAAGTAAGATAATTTTTTTAAGTTTAGTATTAATTTTCTTTTGAACAATTTGAAGGTTTTTTAAAATATTTTTTTTTTTATCCGAAGATCCAGGACCACAATTTAAACTCTTAAAGATACCTAATGACTTCCCACCCTTTCTATTAAAGAAACCGTGCTCTAAGTTTTTAAATCTATTGAGTTTTTTTGACTTAATCAGTTTAAAATCCCAATTTAAATTTATTTTTATTTGATGTTATTAGCATTACTTTAAACAATTTACCCATTTGATTTTTATCTAAAAGTCTTTTTACTCTAAAATAAAGATCAGCTTTTTCACTAAATAACATTTTCTTGGACAATATTTCTGCTCTTTCAAGAATACCAAGTTTTGTTAAAAATTCACCCTGAGTAGTATTCACTGAGGTAAGTGAGCTTAATTCTTTAATTATTCTATTTATCAAATTAAAACTTAGATTATAAGTAATATCAGAATTGCCAAACTCCTCTAACACATCACAATATTTATGTTTTGATACAGCTTGCAGAGTATTTTTCATATTTTTTTCAATATAAGCATAATCTATTATTAAAATTCCACCATTATTACACTTAATCTTATTATTAATAATTTTTAAGTATTCAGTTGATTGTGGTGAATACTCAATAAAGTTTTGTTGTTTTGCAATCTTAAATTTAATTTTATTTTCAAATTTTTTCATATCAAAAGGAACGTTGAAATATTCAAATTTATTATTAAAAAATCTAACATGTCTTTCAAACCATTTTTTTTCTTTCTTTATGAATTGTTTAATGGGCAAGGCGTCAAAAAACTCGTTTGCTAAAAAGATACATGGTAAACTGTCTAACTCGCTTAAATCATTTAACCACCTTATATTTTTTTTATTGATATTAGCCTTTTGTTTTTTCTTAAGTAATTTGCTTCTTTCTAAAATTTTAATATGACAAGAATTTTTAAATATTGGAAACTTATCAAAAGTATTGACTAAAACTTTCAACATTTCACCATTACCAGCACCCAACTCAATTAAATTAAACTCTTTAGGACAACCTAGATTTTGCCAAAACGAAACTACCCAGATTGCAATCATTTCTGAAAATAATACTGATATGTTAGGTGAGGTTATAAAATCACCATTTCTACCAAAGGGATCTTTTTTCATGTAGTAGCCAGATGTTTTGTTATAAAGAGATTCCTCTATAAATTTATCTAGAGTAAACGAGTCATTATCCTTAATTTTCATTTTTTTATGGATAAAAGATAAGCACCGATAATGAAAAATAGAATACTTATTAATTGGCCCAATGTTAGATTTAAAACTAAGTAACCGATTTGAGGGTCTGGAGATCTAAAAAATTCTATAAAAAATCTAAATAGAGAATAAAAGATTAGGAATAAAGCAGAGATCTTTCCAGGTACTTTTAAATAACCTTTTTTAAAAAAATACCCAAGTACAAAGAAAAGAATTATTCCCTCAAAAAAAGCCTCATATAATTGTGAAGGGTGCCTTTTGATATTATCTATTAGAACAAATTGAACTGACCAAGGAAGGTCTGTGGCTATTCCATAAAGCTCTGAGTTTATAAAATTGGCAGTTCTACCAAAAAAGATTCCAATTGGAGCTGATAGAGCCACTAAATCTAAAAATATAAAAGAATTTGTATTGTGTTTTTTTGAAAATAATATTGATGCAATTATAATTCCAATTAAAGCACCATGGAACGACATACCTCCATTCCAAACCATCAATATTTCAATAGGGCTGTCTAAGTAATATTTTAGATTATAAAATAAAGTATATCCAAGCCGGCCACCTAAAATTACACCTATAATGAGATAGGTTATGAAGTCATCAAATAGCTGAAAAATATGAGCGTCTTTGATTAATTTTTTTTTACAATACAGCCAACCAAGCGTAATACCGATAATATATGCCAAGGAATACCATCTGATTTCTAGTGAAAATATTTGAAAAGCAACTGGGTCAAAATTATTAATAAACATTTTTAAAAAACTACGTATAAAGTATATTAATTTTATAAACGAATATATGACAAAATCAAAATTTGTAATTGATAAATTAACAAAACTATTTGAACAGGGACTTATTTCTTATAAAGATTTGAGTTCTGAAATCATAAATATTTTAAAATCTAAAAGAGATGAAATCATTTTTAAAATGAAATTAACCAGTAAAGAAGAAACAGATATATTAATTAAAAGAGTTGAAAATTTAGAAAAAAAAATCAACAATTTAGAAAAAAAAATAGCCAAAAAAAAATCTATAAAGGTAAAAAAATCTTAACTCTAAGGCCGTTTAAAGAAGATCTTTCTAATAAAATATTCCCCCCATGTGATTTGATTATGTCAGATGTAATTGATAACCCAAGGCCAACACTAGATTTGGAATCTCCTCTACTTTTATCTACTTTATAAAATGGTTTGAAAACATTTTCCAACTCTTCTTTGGGAATGCCAATTCCATCATCATCAATGGTAATTATTATGCTACTATCCTTTTTTGATAGACGTAAATTTATATTTTCAGCATATTTAATTGAATTATCAATTAAATTGTTTAAGGATCTTTGTATTAAATTCTTTCTTCCATTAATATAAACTCTTGGAATTATTTCTTTAGTTATTTTATCATTATTATATTTATCTATTGTTATTTCGATTAATTCAGAAATATCAAATGTTTCATCTTTTTCTAAATAAGATGAACTTGTAAATTGTAGATATTCATTAAGCATTTTTTCCATTTCATCTATATCTAAAGACATTTTTTTTGATAAATCTTTATCTTTCATAAAAGATAGCTGAAGTTTTAGTCTCGTTAAGGGTGTTCTTAAATCGTGACTTATACCAGATAACATTTCAGACCTTTGATTTAGGTGTCTCATTATTCTTTTTCTCATTTTATCAAATTCCAAACCTGCCTGTCTGATCTCTAAGGCTCCTGATGGTCTGTACTCATCAATATTTTCTCCTTTACCGAATTTTTCTGCAGCTTTAGCCAGGTTTATAATTGGTCTGGTTTGATTTTTTAGAAATAGTATAGCTATGGTTATCATTAGTAGAGCTGGTAGGGTGATCCATAAAGCAAATATTCTAGCAGATGAACTTGCCACTCTATCTTTTGGAATAAAAAATTCGAAGTAACCGTCGTTATGTTTAATATTTATATGAATAAGTTCTTTATAACTCGTTGTATCGAACCAGTAATTTGTGCTACCCATATTAGACTTCAGCTCTCTTCTCAGAGTTCTATCTATTGGGCTAAACCATCTTTCTTTTTGAGGTTTTTCAAATAAATCATCTTTTTTAAACTCAACATTAAGATCTAAATAAATTGAAAATAAGCCTGACAGGTCGTTATTATTATATTTTCCGTTATCATGAGCCGCCATCAATGTTTTCATCTCACCGATCAATGCTCTTGTCATACCTTTATTTGTTTTAATCCAAAGACTATCAAAAAAAACAATTGTTATGACTACTTGAAGAAAAATTATTGGTACTGCTACGATTAATAAAGCTCTATAAAATAATCTTTTGGGTAGTAAATTTTTTATAAAATTACTCAATCCATAAAACATAACCAGCACCTCTTAAAGTTTGTAAGTATTTTGGATTTTTTGGGTCTATTTCTATTTTTTTTCTAAGTCTTGTAATTATTACATCTATTGATCTTTCTTTATCAAGATCAGTTAGTTTGCCAATATCCTCTCTTGAAAAAGTTTTGCCAGGATTATTAATCATTTTTTCTAATATAATTTTTTCAGTACTATTTATTTTATATTCAGTATCATTTTTGATGATTAAAAGTTTGTTAAGATCAATTTTAATATTATCAAAGGTTATAATTCTTTTTTCATCATTTCTTTTTGTTTTATTCAGAATATTTTTTATTCTTAAAGTAAGTTCTTTTGGCTCAAAAGGTTTTGGTAAATAATCATCAGCACCTTCCTCTAAGCCTTCAACTCTATTTTTAGCTTCTCCTTTAGCTGTTAATAAAATTATAGGAGTATCAATCTTAGATTTATTTTGCTTGATAAAATCAAGGCCACTTTTGCCTGTCATCATTACATCCAAAACAATTAAATCAAATTTAATTATTGAAATTTTTTCTTCAGCATTTTCCGCACTATCTGATGTAGTGACCAGAAAATTATTTTCATTTAAATATTGTTTAATTAGAGATCTAATTCCCTCATCATCATCTACAACTAAAATATGGGCTACAAAATCATTCATTAATTATTTTCTTTAAAACATTATCAAAGTTTAGGACTTGATCTGAACTTGAATTTAAAAGAGCGTTATAAATTCTTTTTTTTTGTGTCGAAAATATTTCATCATAAATTTTTTCTCCTTTTTCATTTAAAAAAATGTGCTTTACTCTTGTGTCTTGTTGATCTTTTTCAAAAAAAACAACATCCAGTTTAATTAAATCTTTTAAAACTCTATTCAAACTTTGCTTGGTAACCTTTAATTTCTTTAATAGATCAGAAATTGTAATCCCCTTATACATTGATAATAGATGTAAAACTTTGTGATGAGCTATACCTATAGAGTATTTATCTAATGTTTTCTTGGCATCCGAAAAAGATTCACGATAACTTGTAAATAACTTTTCAATCAACTGCTTTAATTGAGTGTCTTTTAAATATAAAAGTTCTTTCATTATGGGTAAGTTATATTGACATATTATAGATACAAAGATAATTTTAGGAAAAAATTTAAATTATTTCATATATGATACCCTACGATAAAAGATCTGGTAAAATCTGGTATAATAACGAGCTTGTTGGTTGGGCAGATGCAAAAATTCATATTTTAAATCATGGATTACATTACGCTAGCTGCGTATTTGAAGGAGAAAGAGTTTATGACGGATCAATATTCAAATTAGAAGAGCACACTACAAGACTTTTTTATTCAGCTAAAAGAATGGGAATTACAATGCCATATTCAGAAACAGAGATAAATGATGCATGTAATAAAATTATTTTAGTTCAAAACATAAAAGATGGTTATGTAAGACCAATGGCATGGAGAGGTAGTGAAATGATGGCAATCTCTGCACAACAAACAAAAATTCATGTTGCTGTAGCAACCTGGGATTGGGGTTCTTATTTCGATCCAAAATTAAAAGTTAATGGGATTAAATTAAATATTTCAAACTGGAGAAAGCCAGCGCCAAATACAATACCGTGGGATACAAAAGCATCTGGCTTATATATGATCAACACTCTATCAAAGCATGAAGCAGAACAGCAAGGTTATACAGATTCTTTAATGCTGGATTATGAAGGAAATGTTGCAGAGGCAACTGGAGCAAATATTTTTTTTAAAGATAAGAATGGAGAAATACACACTCCAATTCCAGATTGTTTTTTAGACGGAATAACAAGAAGAACAGTTATTGAGATTGCTAAATCTAAAGAAATTAAAATTAATGAGAGAAAAATTAAACCAGAAGAATTAAAAGATTTTGTTGGTTGTTTTTTAACTGGGTCAGCTGCAGAAGTAACGCCAGTATCATGTATTGCAGATAATCAATTTAAAGTTTGTGAAACTATAATTGGTTTGAATGAAAGTTATCAAGCTTTAGTTAGAAAAAAATAGATTACTTACTTCTTATTATCCTCAGACATTGCATGGTCAATGCCTTTTCTTAAATACTCATAACCAGTATACAGAGTTAAAAATGCAGAAAGCCAAAGCAGGATAATGCCAATTGTTTGAGCATTATAATCTTGAAAATTTAAAATTTTACTACCAGTTTCACCTGTCAGTAAAAGAGCTATGGCAACCATTTGCAAAAAAGTTTTTAATTTTGCCAAATTGGTTACTGGTAATTTAATTTGCCCTCTAGCTAGAAACTCTCTTAAGCCTGAAATTAGTATTTCTCTTGTAAGTATTATAATTGCAGCAATAACCTCATAATGTTTAATTGTACCACTCATAACGAGCAATATAAGTGCAGTAGCAACAATAATTTTATCTGCTATAGGGTCAAGTAATTCACCTAACTTAGACTCTTCACCCATCATTCTTGCCAACATTCCATCCAAAAAATCAGTAAATGAAGCTATTACAAATAAAACGCATGCAGTTAAATCACCGTAAAAGCCTGGCAAATAAAATGCCAGAACAAAAAAAGGTACAATTATTATTCTGCCAATTGTTAAGATATTTGGAATTTTTTTAAGCATAATTACTCGTGAAAAAAGTTATATATCTTTTTTGCAACTTTTTCCTCAACACCTTCAACTGATTTAATTTCATCAAAACTGGCAGATTCTACAGATCTAGCAGAGCCAAAATGGTTCAATAGAGCTCTTTTTCTAATTGATCCAATACCATCAATTTGATCTAATAATGATTTTGTAATTCCTTTTGCTCTTTTTGCTCTGTGAGAGGTGATGGCAAATCTATGTGCTTCATCACGCAGTCTCTGCATAAAGAAGAGAGTAGGGTCATTCTTATCAAATTTAAATGAATTTCCCTTATAGAAAAAAGTTTCATCACCACTATTTCTTAATTTACCCTTAGCAATAGCAATCATAGGCAGATCATGTAAGCCAAATTCATCCAATACTTCTTTGGCAGATGAATATTGACCTTTACCACCATCAATTAAAATTAAATCAGGAAGAGTTAAATAATTTCCTTTTTCTAGCATTGCTCTTTTAAATCTTCTTGTAAGAACTTCTTTTAACATTGCAAAATCATCTTGCTCAGCACCCTTTGTCTTAATATCAAATTTTCTATATCTTTTTTTAACAAACCCTTCATTTCCAAAAGTAATCATAGCGCCTACGCTATTGGTTCCTGAGATATGGCTATTATCATAAACCTCAACTAAGTTTAGGCCATTTTTAAGATCAAATTTTTTAGCCACACCTTCAAATAAATTTTTATTATTATTTGTTTCATAAATTTTTCTATTAAGTGACTCTTTGGCATTTTTTTCTGCCATAGCAATCACTTTAGCTTTAGTACCTTTTTTTGCTACATTAATAGAAATTGTACTATTTTCTTTTTTGCTCAAAGTTTCTTCAATTAATTTCTTATCCTCAATTTCTGTATTAATAATTATTAATTTTGGAACATTCTTATTTTCGTAAAATTGCATCAAGAAGGAAGACATTATTTCAGATATGTCTTGGTCAGGATCATGTTTTGGAAAATATGCTTGGTTGCCCCAATTTTGTTTGGATCTGTAAAAAAATACCTGAATACAGGTTTTGCCAGATTCTTTATGGGCAGCAATTACATCAGCATCAACAAGATTTGCTTCATTAATTCTTTGTGATGATTGAATTATATTTAAGGATTTAATTCTATCTCTAAAAATAGAAGCTCTTTCAAAATCCAGCTTTTCGCTGGCCTCCTCCATTTGTTTAGATAGATTTTTTTGTATATCTCTTGATTTACCCGATACAAACTGAATTGCTTGATCTACTGATTTTTTATAATCTTCTTTATCAATATAATCGACACAAGGACCAGAGCATCTTTTTATCTGATAAAGAATGCAGGGTCTTTTTCTATTTTTGAAGGTGCTATCATCACAAACTCGAATTTGAAATATTTTTTGAAGCATCTTAATGGTCCAATTTGCAGTTCCTGCTGAAGCAAAGGGTCCAAAGTAAAATCCTTCTTTATCTTTTTTCCCCCTATGTTTTGTAACTTGTGCCCATTGGTCTTTATTACTGATGAAAATAAATGGAAAAGATTTGTCATCTTTAAGCAATATATTGAATTTAGGTTTATATTTTTTGATTAAATTAGCCTCTAAAAGAAGTGCTTCACTTTCATTGGCAGTAGTCGTTATCTCTAACTTAAAAGTTTGAGAGAGCATCCTTGCTGTTCTGATGATATGATTTTTTTCGGCCACATAGCTCTTTAATCTATTGGGCAGGTTTTTTGCTTTACCTACATACAAAATCACATCTTTATGATCAAGCATTCGATAAACTCCAGGACTTTTAGGAATTAATGGGAGCTCTTTTCTAATTACGTCTTTGCCTAATTCAGAGCTTTTCATGACTTCTTTTTTTGGTAATTTGAATACCAACAGAGGCACATTCTTTTATAATTTCTAATTTTTCAATTTGAAGCATAATTTTTCCAATTCGTTTATCTTTAAATAATACATCAAAAACATCTTCGGCAAGTGTTTCTAAAAAATTATAATGTTTCTTTTTTGCAAGTTTTGTAATTAATTTTACAACCTGACCATAATTAACAATTGATTTAATATCCTTGTCATTTGTTGGTTTTCTATCTTCATAATCAATCTCTAAACTAAATTTTACTTTCTGGGTTTTTTCTTTTTCAAAATCATAATAACCAAGCTTTAAATCTAGAGTTAATTCTTTAATAAGAATTTTTTTTTCGTAATTAAATAAACTTTTATTTTTATCTATTTTGACAATATTTAAATTATTTTTTTTCATTCTTTTCCAATTACATCTGGTGTTTGCCAGTTTAAACTTTGTCCACTATCTATTGCTATTACTTGACCTGTAATTGAACTGTTTTTGATAAAAAAGTCAACAGCAGAACATATGTCTTTTACATTTACCTGCTGTTTTAAAGGGGTTGCTAAGTACTGCTTTTTAAAATGCATGTCAGTTTGTCTTTTATTTTTAATAGTTGGTCCAGGTGCAATTCCATTAACTCTTATATTTGGAGCTAATTCCATAGCGCTAGTTTTTGTTAGCGTGTAAAGTCCTGTTTTACTTAAAGTGTAAGAAAAGAAAAAGGGAGTTAACTTAAAAACTCTTTGATCTATTATATTTATAATATTGTTGTTTTTACCCTTAACATTTTTTGAAAATTCTTTTGTAAGATATGCAGGTGCTTTTAAATTTACATCAATATGTTGATTCCAACTTTTAGAAGAAAAATTTTTAAGACTGTCATTTTCAAATAATGAAGCATTATTAACTAAACAATCAAAGTATTTCAATTTTGACTTTGAGAATTTTATAATTTTTTTTAAATCCTGTTCTTTTGCAAGGTTACCTTTTACCAAATAAACTTTTGTTTTATTTTTTGCCAATTTTTTTTGTAATTTTTGAGCTTCAGATTTAGATTTATTGTAATGAATTACCATTTCAACTCCTGGACCTGAGAGTTTTTCTGCAATAGCAGCACCCATTCTTGTTGCTGCTCCAGTGATAATTATTTTGTTTGCTTCCATTTTTTCTTACCTTTTTGTGCTCTTGTACCAGGTAAGCCCATTGTTGATCTACCTTTTGGATATGTTCTATTTTCTTGGTTATAGTGTTTTATTTTTGGGTTTAAAACAATTTCTAACTCTGATGCTTCTAAATTTCTTATTTCATCTCTAATTTTACCAGCTTCTTCAAATTCAAGATTTGTGGCTGCATCTTTCATCCTTTTGTTGAGCATCTTTAAGTGTTTCTTTAAATTTCCACCAATATTGTCTCCAGTACCTACTTTTAAATAATCTTTATCATAAACATTTTGCAACACATCGCTGATTTCTTTCTTAATAGAAACAGCATCAATATTATGCTTTTTATTATAGGCAACTTGAATTGCTCTTCTTCTATCAGTTTCCTGTATAGCTTTTTTTATACTTTTAGTTTCTTTATCCGCATAAAGAATAACTCTTCCTTCTAAGTTTCTTGCAGCCCTTCCAATAGTTTGAACTAAAGAAGTTTCGGATCTTAAAAATCCTTCTTTATCAGCATCTAAAATTCCAACTAATGCACACTCTGGAATATCTAGTCCTTCTCTTAAAAGGTTAATTCCTACTAAGACATCGAAAACACCAAGTCTTAGATCTCTCATGATTTCAATTCTCTCTAGTGTATCAATATCGGAGTGCAAATATCTAACTCTAATACCATTTTCATGAAAATATTCTGTTAAATCCTCAGCCATTTTCTTAGTCAATGTAGTAACCAAAACTCTAAAATTTTTATCTATTGTTTTTTTGCACTCATGCATCAAGTCATCAACTTGATTTTTGGCAGGTTTTATTTCAACTGGTGGATCAATTAGACCAGTAGGTCTTATTATTTGTTCAACAAATTTACCCTTAACTTGTTCTAATTCCCAAGGACCAGGCGTTGCTGATACAAAAACTGTTTGGGTCCTCATGGCATCCCATTCTTCAAATTTAAGAGGTCTATTGTCCATGCAAGAAGGTAATCTAAAACCATATTCGGCAAGATTACTTTTTCTAGATCTATCTCCTTTGTACATACCATTTAATTGAGGAACTGTTACGTGGCATTCATCTACAAAAATAAGAGTGTTGTCAGGAAAGTATTCAAATAGAGTGGGAGGTGGTTCTCCTGGTTTTCTTCCAGATAAAAAACGAGAATAGTTTTCAATACCAGCACAAGACCCTGTTGCTTCTATCATTTCTAAATCAAACTTAACTCTCTCTTCTAATCTTTGTGCTTCAAGTAATTTATTCTGTTCTTTGAATTTTTTTAAAGTTACTTCTAATTCTCTTTTAATTTTAATAATTGCTTGCTCAATAGTTGGTTTAGGAGTGATGTAGTGGCTATTTGCATAAATTTTTATTACATCTAAATCTTGTATTAGATCTCCTGTTAAGGGATCAAATTCTTCAATTTTTTCTAATTTATCACCAAATAAACTTAATCTCCATGCTCTATCTTCAAAGTGTGAAGGAAATATTTCAAGATATTCTCCACGAGCTCTAAAAGTTCCTCTATAAAAACTCTGATCATTTCTTTTGTATTGTAAATTTACTAAAGTTTTTATTAGTTGCTCTCTGCTATATTCGTAATCTTTCTTTAAACTCAGCGTCATCTTGCTGTACGCTTCAACAGAACCCAGACCATAAATACAAGAAACACTTGCAACAATAATTACATCATCTCTCTCTAATAGTGATCTAGTAGCTGAGTGACGCATACGATCAATTTGTTCATTAATAGATGCTTCTTTTTCAATATAAGTGTCAGACCTTGGTACATAGGCCTCAGGTGTATAGTAATCATAATAAGATACAAAATACTCAACAGCATTGTCTGGAAAAAAAGATTTCATCTCTCCATAAAGCTGTGCAGCTAGTGTTTTGTTAGGAGCAAGTATTAGAGCTGGTCTATTAGTTTTTTCAATTACCTGGGCCATTGTAAAAGTTTTTCCAGAACCTGTTACACCAAGCAAAACTTGGTTTAATTCTTCTTTATTTGCACCCTTAACTAATTGTTTTATTGCTTCTGGCTGATCACCGGCAGGTTTAAAATCTGTAACAAGTTTAAACTTTTTTCCACCTTCTAGTTTCTGGTGAATTTCAGGATTTTTACTCTGTATATCTGTAATTAAATCTTGATAAGTATTTTGCATTATCTATAAAACTATTAGAATAAAAATATATTTCAATGAGCATTATATCAGACAGTCTAAAAAAGATTAAACCATCACCAACTATTGCTGTAACTCAAAAGGCAAGAGAGTTAAAAGCTGCTGGAAAAGACGTTATAGGTTTAGGAGCAGGAGAGCCTGACTTTGATACACCAGATAATATCAAACAAGCGGCTATAAAAGCCATTAATGACGGTGATACCAAATATACAGCCGTTGATGGTACTGCTGCCTTAAAAGATGCCATTGTCAAAAAATTTAAAAGAGAAAATAATTTAGACTACACAACTGATCAAATCACAGTTGGTGCTGGTGGAAAACATGTAATTTATAATGCCATGATGGCAACCCTAAATGAAGGGGATGAGGTTATTGTTCCTGCACCTTATTGGGTTTCTTATCCTGACATGGTTTTATTAGCCGGTGGAACTCCAATTATTTTAGAGTGTAATGAAAAACAAGGATTTAAAATTAATCCAGCTGAATTAGAAAAATCTATAACAAAAAAAACAAAGTGGATAATATTAAATTCACCATCAAATCCAACAGGCGCGTGTTATACCAAAGGTGATATTAAAGAAATTGCAGATGTTTTAGTAAAACATCCTCACGTGCATATTTTAAGTGATGATATTTATGAACACGTAATATACGAAGGTTTTAAATTTTTTACTATTGCACAAATTGATAGCTTGAAAGAAAGAGTTCTTACAATGAACGGTGTAAGTAAAGCTTACTCAATGACTGGCTGGAGAATAGGATATGCAGCTGGTCCTAAAGAAATTATTAAAGCAATTGCTAAAATACAATCGCAATCAACAACTAATCCATCTTCAATTAGTCAAGCTGCAGCTGTTGAAGCATTAAATGGAACTCAAGATTTTATTAAAGAGAGAGCAACTTCATTTCAAGAAAGAAGAAATTTTGTTGTTAAAGCATTAAATGAAATAGATGGAATTGAATGTTTAAATCCAGATGGAGCATTTTATGTTTTTCCAGGCTGTAAAGGGTTAATTGGAAAAAAAGATACAAGTGGTAAGGAGCTTAAGACAGATACTGATTTTGTTCAGTCTTTATTAGAGAATAGTGGTGTTGCAGTTGTTCAAGGTTCTGCATTTGGTTTAGAAGGTTTCTTTAGAATTTCATATGCAACTTCTATGGAAAATCTTAAAAAGGCTTTACAAAAAATATCTATTTTTTGTAAAAGCTTAAAATAATGTTAAACGTATATTTAGCAGGCGAAATTCACAGTAATTGGCGTGAAGAAATTATTCAACTTTGTGAAAAAGAAAAATTAGATGTTAAGTTTACATCTCCTATCACCGATCATGAAGCCTCTGACAATTGTGGTGTAGAAATCTTAGGAGCTGAAGAAAAAAATTTTTGGAAAGATAGAAAAGGTGCTAAAATTAATTCTATTAGAACCAAAAAATCTATTCAAGATTGTGATGTAATTATTGTTAAGTTTGGTGAAAAATTTAAGCAATGGAATGCAGCCTTTGATGCGGGTTATGCTACAGCACTTAATAAATCTATGATTGTTATTCATAACGATGATCATCAACATGCCCTTAAAGAGGTGGATGGCTCTGCTGCTGCTGTTGCCTCAGATCAAAAACAAGCTTTTCGTATATTGAAATATATATTGGAAGGATCCTTAAAGTAGTTCTGGTTATAATGAAAACAGCATTATTATTTGGGTCATCTGGTTTAGTGGGAGGCCACCTCCTTAATCAATTAATTAAGGATAATAAATATTCTAAAATAAAGTTATTTGTTCGTACAGATCCTGAAATTAGTGATCCAAAAGTAGAGGTTATTAAAACTAATTTTAATAGTTTAGAAAATCATAAAGAGGATATCAAAGGAGATGATTGCTTCTTTTGTATTGGCACAACTAAGAAAAACTCACCTGATAAAGATGATTACAGAAAAGTTGAACTAGATATTCCCAAAGAAATTGCTCAAATTGCAAAATCAAATTTGGTTAACTCATTTATTTTTGTCTCTGCATTATATGCAAACCCCAAGAGTTCGGGAGACTATGTAAAATTTAAAGGATTAGTTGAAGAAGAGTTAAAAGAACTTAATTTTCCGAAATTAGTGTTAATGAGACCTTCCTTTTTAATGGGAGATAGAAAAGAAAAGAGGGTAGGCGAAAAAATAGGAATTTTTGTATTTAAACTATTATCACCTTTGCTTTTAGGACCTTTAAAGAAAATGAGACCAATTCATTCAGAAACAGTTGCAAGAGCAATGATAATTATTATTCAAAATGATATTAAAAAAACTACTTTTGAGTCTAATGAGATAGTTGAAACTTTTAAGAACTAGTGAGATAAGAATTTTTCTGCTTCAAGTGCAGCCATACAACCCATTCCAGCAGCAGTTACAGCTTGTCTAAAGGTTTTATCTTTAACGTCACCTGCAGCATAAACACCAGGGATATTAGTTTCTGTTAAATCTGGTTTAGTTAATAAATAACCTTCTTTATCCATATCCAATTGATCTTTAAATAAAGCTGTTGCTGGATCATGACCGATTGCAATAAATAAGCCATCTATTTTCATTTCTTCAATTTTGTTAGTTTTTAAATTTTTAATCTTAATAGCTTTAACATTTTTAGGTTCACTATCACCAATAACCTCCTCAACAGCACTATCCCAAATAATTTCAATTTTCTTATTTGCCATTAATTTTTTTTGGAGTAGTTTTTCTGCTCTTAAAGTATCTCGTCTGTGAATTAATTTTACCTTTGATGCAAATTTTGTAAGAAACATTGCCTCTTCTACTGCTGCATTTCCACCACCAACAACTGCTACAACCTTTTCTTTAAAGAAAAAACCATCACATGTTGCACAGGCTGAAACACCAAAACCTCTATAAGCTTGCTCTGATTCTAGATTTAACCATCTTGCTTGAGCACCGGTTGAAATAATTATGCTATCAGCTGTATATTTTTGACCACTATCTCCAATAGCTTCGAATGGAGTAGATTTTAAATTTACTGAAGAAATGTGATCTTCAATTAAATCTGTTCCAACTGCTTTTGCCTGATCTCTCATTTGATCCATTAACCATGGACCTTGAATTACATCTGAAAACCCAGGATAGTTTTCTACATCTGTTGTTGTAGTTAATTGTCCACCAGGCTGAACTCCATAAACTAGAATTGGGTCTAACATTGCTCGGGCAGCATATACAGCAGCCGTATAGCCAGCTGGACCTGACCCTATTATTAACACTTTTGTGTGTTTAATTGGATTTTCACTCATGCAGAAGTTATATAAGGATAAATGACAAAATTAAAAGGGATATTATTAACAGAGGGCATGCATGGCATGATTAGCCAAGTAGAAGGATTAGCTAAGGCTTTAGACTTAGATTTTATACACGAGAAGATTGAACTAAATAATTTTTGGAAATTATTTCCACCAAAGCTGACACCTATTTCTGAAAGCGTGTATAAAAAAATTAATCATGATAATTTTGATGTGATTATATCTTGTGGGCGTAAAAGTGTTATCCCGTCAATCCATTTAAAAAATATAGCCAAAAAAAAAGTATTTAATATTCATATTCAAGATCCGAAAGTAGATTTAAATCATTTTGATTTCATTGTAACTCCAGAACATGATGGAATTGAAGGCAAAAATGTTATCAGTACAAAAGGTGCAATTCACTACCTTACTGAAAGTGAAATAAGTGAAAATAAAGATTATTTAAATTCATTTATTAAAAAGGATGAAAGAAAAATTTGGGCTTTAATAATGGGTGGTCCCACAAAGTATTATGAATATTCAAGAGAAAATATTAAAGCTATTTTTGAAAATTTAAACAACTTAAATAAACAGAGCAACTTTCAATTAGTTGTGATCCCATCAATGAGAACACCAAAAAATATAATTCAATATGCAAAAGATTATTTTGGTGAAAATCATACAGTTATTGAAACTATAGATAAGAAAGCCTATCTATCAGCTTTAGCAATTTCAGAAAAAATTGTAGTAACTTGTGATTCTAGCTCCATGATATCAGAAGCTGCTTTAACTGGAAAACCAATCTACGTAGCTAATATTTCTCCTAAAAAAAATGACAAAAGATTTCAAAGATTTAGAAATTTATTTAAAGAATTAAATATTACTAGAATTTTAGGAGAAGAGATTGAAAATTGGAACTATCAAAAATTAGATGAAACGAATAGAGTAGCAAACATTATCAAACAAAAAATAAGTTTTTAATGTCATTTTTAAATTCAATTCAAAATCAGTCAAAAAAACATGAATTTCCTTTTGATCACTGGGAATATAATAATGCTTTATCTGATGGGGCCATTGAGGAAATTATTAAAGCTGATATTCCAGATGTAAGTAAGCACAATCTTAATTATGATGGCACCAGAGCTATTGATGGTGGTGCTGCAGAGTTTAGAGAGGGAATAGCTTCAGGCGGTGAAGCAATAAAATTTAGATGTTTTGTAACAAAAGAAAATGAAAAACAATTTCCAAACTTAGTAAAATTTATTAAAGAACTTCAATCCAAAGAAGTTTATGAAACTATCTCAAAAATGATCAATAGAGATTTATCAAACTCACATGTTAGAGTTGAAGTTATTTGTGATCGTGAGGGTTTTTGGTTAAAACCTCATTGTGATATTAAAGAAAAACTAATGTCAGGGTTAATTTTTATAAATAATACTAACGAGTCAGAGGAGCTTGGAACAGATTTTTATAATGAAAAATTAGAAAAAGTTAAAACAGTTCCTTACAAAAATAACTATGGATATATGTTTACTAGTGGTCCAAATACTTGGCATGGTATGGAAAAGAAGAAAATAGTTAAAGAAAGACGATGTATTCAGGTTAACTATGTTACCTTTGAAACAGATTGGAAAGTTCTGTAATTAATTAAAGTTTTTTACTAGTACCTATTTTAAGTATGTCAGCACCTATAAATATAAAAAATAACTCGTTTTGGGCATACAAAACTAAGTAAACATTGTTTCTATTAATATTTGTATATAGAAATTTAAGATGTTTGAAAAATTAGAGGAATTAGCAAAAAATAATAAAAAAATTTCAGATTTTCATATTAGAAGTGGTTGGCCATTAGCATTTAGACAAACTGGAGAAATACATAAAATTCCAGAAGTAGTTGTCAAAGAACAAGATCTGCAAGATTTGTTATCTACTAATTGTAATGAAACTGAAATGAATAAGTTTAGTGAAACTCATGAGTTAGATTCATCAGTTACATTAAGCGGGTTAAGATTTAGAGCTAATTTTTACAAAACTATTCAAGGAACAGCTGCTGTATTAAGAAGAGTAGAGAGTGTAATTCCTGAAATGGATCAATTTGATTTACCACAAGTTCTTTACGATATTGTAGACATGCATAAAGGGCTAGTTTTAATAACTGGACCTACAGGTTCTGGTAAGTCAACAACACTTGCGGCTATTATAAATGAAATTAATAAGACCAAAACTGCAAATATTATTACAGTTGAAGATCCAGTTGAATTTATTCATAAAGATTTAAAAAGTATCGTGTCTCATAGAGAAGTAGGTAAACAAACTAAAACATTTTCTAGTGCATTAAAAGCAGCACTCAGAGAAGATCCAGATGTAATTCTAGTTGGGGAGATGAGAGACTTGGAAACTGTTTCTCTTGCACTGACTGCTGCTGAAACAGGACACTTAGTTTTTGGAACGCTTCACACTAGTGGTGCTCCAAATACAATAAATAGAATTATCGATGTTTTTCCACCTGAGCAACAAGCTCAAATAAGAGCACAGATATCTTCTTCTTTAAAGATGGTGGTTACTCAAAGACTTCTTAAAACTAAAGATGGTCAAGGCCGTTGTGCAGCGTTTGAAGTAATGAAGTGCACACCTCCAATTCAAAACTTAATTAGAGAAGCTAAAATTCATCAAATACCTAGCATTATGCAAACTTCTGTGAGAGATGGTATGATCACTATGACCAAATCATTAGAAGAATTAGTTAAGGCAGGTAAGATAGATGCGAGTGCAGGACGAGAAGATTAAAGGATTTAACGTCCTTGAATTAATTATTGTCATTGCGATTATTGGCGTCCTCTCCGCTGTTGCATATCCAAATTTTTCAGATTGGCAAAAAGATAGGGAAACTAGAAGTGATGTAGTTGAAATAAAATCTTTAATCGAGGGAATAAACGCACAAGTTCAAAGAGGTCAATATGCGTTTGTCCAAGTAGATGTGGAAGAAGGTAAATTATTAACTGGAGATGATGGGTTAATTGTAACTTCAAAAGGAATGAAACCAAAAACACTTGCTACACTTCTTAATGATGGAGGAAGTACCTGGTGGGTAGAACCAAATGGACGATGTCACATTGTTGATGAAACTGATGGTGAAGAAGCATACTGGGATGAAGATCCAGACCCAAATAGAGATCAAACACTTGATTTAGATAAAATAGAAGTAAGACAGATTGATTTAGACAATGTTGCAACTACATGGGTTGGTAAAATAGGAGCAGTTTGTTTTGGTAAGAATGATCAATGGTATAGTGGTAACGGTGAATTGGTTTCATCATCAGGGGATGATGTCATTGTAGATAGTTATTTATTTATTTGTAATAGATCTAGAACAAGATCGCAGTGTGATATAGATAACAGTACAGGTGAACCGACAACAGAACATGATTATTTATATGTTATAGAGTGGTCAAGATTTGGAAATATTAAACTTGAGAAATGGAATAAAAGAGATTTAGAATGGATTGAGCAATAATATGAAAAAAAATAAATCTAAAATTTCTGGTTTATCCATATTAGAAGCATTGGTATCAACCGCTATTGTTGGAATTGGTTTTATAGCAATTCTGCAAATGACGAATTTTTCAGTACAATCTATTGATAATTCTGGAGACAGAACAAAAGCAAACTATTTAGCCGAAATGATAGCTGAAGATGTGATTGGCAGCAAAAACACTTTGTACGGTACCAATTCTGATAATGAAAATATTGTATTTAATAATGATGGCTCAATGTCATTTGCAGATGGAAGTGATGCGAGTGATTTAAAAAAATTTTCAGAATATCTAAATACTAATGGTTGGAGCGCAGCTTTGAAGTGTGGAAATTCACCGACAGGTTCAGGTAACACTAATACTGAAGGTTCAGGTAACACTAATACTGAAGGTTCAGGTAACACTAATACTGACAATATTTATCAAAATCAAAATAATGATGCCCCAAGGAACAAAGAAGCAAAATGGGACATGATATTTGAGGAAAATAGATTTTTGAAATGTAAAAGCAATAATGAAACTAAAAAACTAGAAACATTTAAAGTATGCAGATGGGATTGCACATTAAAAAATGATTTTGTTTTTGATGACCCAATTTATATTAGTAGAGTTGAGATGCTTTTGAATAATGGAAAAAAAAAGAAACATTTATATTTTCAATCAGATTACAATATAAAAACAACTGACACTGATTCAGGTGGTGATGACGGTGAAGGTGGTTAAAATGAAAAAAAGATATTTAAAAAGTATAGCAGGGCTTACTTTGGTTGAAATTTTAATTGGAATTGTTGTTTCATCACTGATGATGGCCGCCATGTACTCAACTTACTCAATTGTTAATAATAGTTACAGTCAAGTTGTTGATAAAGCAAAGATCAGTAGATCATCAAGAGATTTGGTAGAGTTGTTAATTCGAGATATTAGAATGTCAGGATTTAAATATTATCTTGGAACAAATGAATTGGGTTATCCTGAGCAAAGTTACTTAGAATTTGTTGGGGGTTCTTCAATCAAAGAAAGTCATGATCCCATAGTTATTGTAGCAAGTGAACTAGGTCACAATATTGATGGCACTGATTTAAAAGTTACTAAAAATGATCCTGAAAGCGATTTGTGTTGTGATAAAATTCATATTGTCTTCGAAGATTTTAATCAAAACGACAAACGTCAACCCTATAAAAAATATAAATTAACCTATTATGCCTCACCCACTCAAGATGCAGATGGCACCAATAAAAGATATGCCGTTTATAAATCTAAGATTAGCTGGAGACAAAAAAGAGATTCAGATACTGCTTCGTGGCCAACAGATGGAGAATGGGTTAGTGATTGTACGGAATGTTACCACGAACAACTAGTTAAAGATTATGTTGAAGATATGGAGTTCATAGCTCTTGATCGAGAGGGAAGAAAACTTTCACCTGATCCTAGTCCATCTAATATTAGCGCCAGACAAAATTTATATAAGGTAAGATCTGTAGATATTAGATTAGCATTTAGATCTGAAAATGAATTTTTTAGATTTGAAGCAAGAGAAGGTAAAGAAAGGCAGTTAAGTGGATTTTCAAGAGCAATTAGAAAATATTCAGATAGGTATTTAAGGGATAGCGTAGTTGTTACAGTTTATACAAGAAATATTATTGATGATGGAATTTTTTAATGAATAAAAATAATCAAAAAGGCTTTACTCTTATTTTATCACTTGTACTTTTATTAGTGATGTCTCTTATGGGTGGGAGCTTGATTGTTATTGCTTCTAGCGACCATCAAAGCAATAATACTAGCGATGAATATCAACAAACATTTTATGTGGCGGAACATGCTTTAATTGAAGCTGAGAAATATGTCATTAATCAAATGATTGGTCCTTGGAAAAACGCTGAAGGAAAAGATGCATACGATAATTATGTTAATAAATTACAATCTTTAGCAACCAATAATGAGTTTGCAAGGCAGACAGATGCGAGCACTCCTTGGCCAAAAGGCAGAGGTATACCGACAAATATTACTGAAATTACTGAAGTAGCTGGAATCGTTGACGCTGATTCATTCATAATAGATGATGGTGCTGGTGGTACAAATAGAAAAACTGCTGCCACACCTTGCTCTAATAGTTTTAGAAACCTACTTAAAGACGGAGATGGCAATACATTAGTTGCTGCTCATCAAACTCTTTGGAATTTTGGAGAATTAATTAAACCGATATTAAAAGCTGAGGGTGCTAGTGAAAAAGAAAAAGAACATATGAAAAGATATAGATGGGAATTTTTTGTAATCAATGTTGGAAGATCAACGTTTAAGGGAGCCGGCTCTAGTTTAAAAAAAACATCAACTAATGCTCAACAACAGGGGAATGCATATAAATTGTATGGGTGTGGATTTTTAATGCCAAAAGGAGCAGCACTTACGGATATAGATGATCCTGAAATCTTAATACCTCTAGAAACATTAGTTATATTATCAGGTTAAGACCTAAAATGGGGATAAAGTAAAATATTTAGATTTATTAATACTCTCAATTTGTTAAAAAATTAAACATGAACTCTGTACTCAAAATAAGTTTAACATTATTATTACTAAATCTCAGTGCACCAAACGTTAGTGTTGCATGTGAATTTTTAAAAGAAGAGATTGGTACTCCAATTTTAAATATTATCGAAAAATATGATTATCTTGATGATCCCACTTATGAGGGTAGCGAGTCTTTTACCTTAGTTAAAGAATATGACAGCCTAAGCTTATGTGAGAACTCTGAATTAGAAAATACTTTGATAAAAGTATTTGTTAAAGAAGGCAAAATTATTGGAACTGAAATTGAAGGTGTATATGGTGAAGCTAAAAATGGTAAGATTTTAGATTTTGCCAAAATTTATTTAGGCTATTCAACTGAGGAAGAAATTGATGAAAAATGGACTGGAGGCACAACTTTATCATCTTTTGGTGAGAATGTAGTTTATGGGCGAGTTGAATTTATAGATGGAAATTATGAAACCTTAACCATCACTAAACCTGAGTTTAAGGAATTTTTGTTTGGACCCAATGTGCAAGAAATTATGATGTAGTAGAAAATTTTTATTTATGAAAAAATTATATAAAATATTAGGTTTGTTGATTTTAATTTTAAACTTTAATCAATTTACAAATGCAAAACCATTACCCCCAGGCTCTGGAACGGGTGATGTGCCAGCTAATATTTTAATTTTATTAGATAGCTCTGCTAGTATGACTGCTAGAATTGGAGATGGTTTTCCCACCCTCACTTCAGTAGCTATTGATTGGAATGGCAATAGAGTTTTTACGAATGCTTCTAAGGATCAGGGAGGATTATATACGGTTAATTCTTCAGGAGAGAAAATTAACTTTTCAGGGACAAAAGATAATGGAGATACTTATGAAAAATCTGTATGGTGGCCTAATGATGGTACGGACCGGTCTTGTGACAATAATTTAAATCACAGAGGCACAGGAACCAATTATAGGATTTCTGGTGCTAGACATTTACATGGAGTACGTTATGTAACTGGAGTTACTGTTGATGGAACCGATATTAGTAATGAAAATCTTTTATTCATAGGTCAGTATCAGCCAAAAAATGCTAATACTGCTATTATTGCTGTCGACGAACAATATAGATGCAGACTTGCTATAGATATAAGTGGTGCCACCAATAAAAATCAAATCAGGGGTTTTGACATTAGTAGTAATGCTGACGGAGACATTATAGTAGCAGTCTATGGTAGAGATCATAAAAATGCTTACCAACAAACTTGTAATTTAAATGATGGAAAATGCGCAAAAGTAAAAGGTACGGGTAAAAATAAAACCAATCAATATGGAAGATTATACGACGGAACAAATTTAAGGTTAAATAGCGACTCAACTGTAATGTATGTTTCTGATGATAACCATGTATTTGGTTATGCAACAAAGCTAGTTGATGGAGTCCGAGTAATTCACCACAACGTTGCTGCTTTCAGGTTTTGCAAAGGAAGTTCCGGTGCTACCGGAACCGGAGTAAGGGATATTACGCAGTTTGATATATCGAGTAGCGATGATGATGTAATGTATGTTGCGGGTAGAAACGATACAGTTCAAAGGGTTGAATGGACTTCAGATAAAGCTTGTGCAGCAACAGTCACTGCAGGAACCGCTAACTCAGGTTCAAACCGTGCTGAAACTGCAGGAAATTTAGATGCTGCAGATATTAGAATAACAAATGTTATAAACGCCCTAAATATACAAGGTGGAAGAATTATATTTAGCCACGATGGTCATGTTGATGAATTAACTGAAAACCTTTTTACTGCAGCTAGAAAAGATGATGCCTGGCAAATTGCATATGGGGGATCGCTGGACTCAAGAATGGATGGGGCCAAAAAAGCGATTATTGCAGTTTTGTCTGATAGTAGCTTAACCAGTGGTGCAAATTTTGGTTTTGGTCATTGGAATTCTGGTGAAAGAGGCAAATCCAAGAACGCGGAACCTGGGGGTGGAGGCTGGTGTTTTGGAAATAGAAATGAGTGTCAATATTATGGAGGTTGGAGTGGAGTCCATCCTGCAGGTAAAAGTATTGATTGTTCAGTTAATTCTTGTTTAAATGTTGGGATTAGTCCTGAGGGAGCTAGTAAAGCTATAAATGTAGTTAAATCTATAGGGACAAGCTTTGGAACAGACTCTGAAGCTTTTTCTCAAATTGCTCATGATTATTTTTTCGGGCCTGTATCTCCTCACGATCCAGAATCTGATTGTCAGTTGAATTATGTAATTGTTATTGGTGATGGTATGATGACTGGTACAGGGACAGCTTCAGATGATAATAAGGGAAGGACTGCGGATAGACTTACAAGATTAAGAACTGATTTAGGTGTCAAAAGTTTAATGGTTGCTTATGGACCTGGCATAAAGGCAGCTGGAATGACACAATTTGATGAATTAGCTGTAGTTGGTTCATGCGATGCTGCTGGAGGTCAAGACTGTGAGGCCACAATTGTAGCCAAAACTCCTTTAGAACTACAAACAACACTTGCACAAAAAATTAGACAAATCTTAGCTGAACGTTTGGCATTTACTGCTCCATCAATTACAGCAACTATTCAACAAGGAGGC
The DNA here is from genome assembly GCA_905618905.1 of uncultured Candidatus Pelagibacter sp. Lineage (GTDB taxonomy): Bacteria > Pseudomonadota > Alphaproteobacteria > Pelagibacterales > Pelagibacteraceae > Pelagibacter. Next base: position 28,094 of record CAJQTH010000032.1, read on the forward strand.
TCATTGTATCAAGCACAATTTGCTTATGAACAATATGGTGAATGGCAGGGAACTATCTTAAGAAAAACATTGAAGTCAGATGGAACAGTTGAGCATGATGAAAACAGTCCAGGAAATTGGGATGCAGCAAAACGTGTAAAATTACAATCAGCTGGAGGAACGGCTGATCCTGGTACTGCCGATGGTAGAAATATATGGACAGCAATTGGAAATAGCGATGCAAACTATATTGGAAATTGGGACAATGTTAATGAAACAAACGCACCACTTTTAGAACCTGGGATGGAAAAGTTGGGTTATCAGATTAATAATTATTATACTTCAAGCTCAACATGTGCAGGAAATGATACAACAACAGAGGAACGTAATGGTATTTTGCGCTTTTTAGCTGGCCAAGATTTTTTTGATTATGATGGGGATTGTATCACTACTGAGTTAAGAGATCATGTACTTGGTGACATATATCATTCTCAGTTAATTGAAATCGGCGCACCAGACGGCAATTTAAAATTTACTGATAACAACCAAGAAGCTTATTTTAGAGCAACAAACAATTATCAAGCTTTTAAAAATTCATATGCAACTAGAAGAGATGTTTTATATGCAGGTTCAAATAGTGGATTGCTTCATGCATTTAATGCCCAAACGGGAGACGAAGAATGGGCATTTCTTCCACCACTATTAATGGGAAAATTACCTACAATGATTAACAATAACCTTGATGGAAAAGTTGATGGATCTAAAGGGGGTAGTAATGCAATATTTGGAGTAGATGGCTCTCCAGTTGTTCATGATGTATTTATGAAAGGCTTAACTCGTGAGGGTAATGTTGAAGGAACAAAAAGTTGGCATAGTATATTAATTGTTCCGTTTGGAAGAGGTGGAGCAGGTTTTTCAGTATTAGATGTTACAAATCCAATAGTAAAAGATGGTGCAGGACCATTACACATGTTCACTGTTTATAATGATTACATAAATAATATGGTCTATATTGCAGATTATGAAGGAAGTATTAGGGAGGAAGAATATTCTTCGAGTTCAGCTAATATTAGTAGCTCAGCTGAAGCCAAAAAAGCAACTTCAAATTATAATGGATTGGTTGAAGACGATGGAGGTGATGAATCAACAAGTTTTACAAATCGAGATGCAAATGCAGTGTGCCAGACTAATGCTGAGGTGAGTGAAAATTTTGCAACTAATGGAACTTCATCTTGTTATATAGGCCGAACCTTAACTTTTAATGATGTAATACTTAATACTCCAAACAATCAAGCAATAGATTCTAATATGTTAAATGTTACAGAGATGGTTGGAGGTGAATTTTCACCAGTTACATTTTCAGATGCAAGAATGCTAAATGGTGAGTTGGTAATTACTTTTAACGAAGATAAGATTTTTAATACAGGTCAAAGTTCAAACGAAGAGAGAACAACAAACAATATTTTTGTTCAAACATCATGTACAGCAGAAAAAGGAATTGACCCTGCTTTTGATTATAGTAAATTAGGTGAGACTTGGTCTACACCAAGAATTGCAAGGCTACCTTCTGATATTGAAGGTGATAGTGCTGACCCAGCAAATGATAAATATGTAGCAATTATGGGTGGTGGAATGGCTAATAACAATTTATGTGCTGGCTCTGCTTTATTTTTAATTGAATTAGATGACCTAGATAAACCCGGAAGAATTTATGGTGCCGAAGCTAATGGTGGACCAATTACAATTATTGATACATCACCAGAAGGTGTGGTTCTTGGAAATGATATAATTGCAACACCCAATGGTAGTGATATTAACAATGCTATACCAACTTCCCCACTCGTCATCACTCCAGATACAGCCTTTGGAATTCCATGGCGTGGAGCAATGGTTTATATAAATGATAGAGAAGGAAAAATTACAAAAATAAACTTAACAGACTCTACAGTGAATGATGCACAATTATTTGATCAAACAACATTGTTTAGATTAAATGCAAGTTCTACTAATAAAAGATACACATTTTTCTCAATGGATGCAGGTGTTGGGGAATCAACTAAAGATTTTTGGTTATTTGGAGGAACTGGCGACTTTAATAAGCTAGGAGAAAAAGGGCAATTTATGGATAATATTTTGTACGGTGTTAGAGATTTTGATTTCCCTAATTTTAAACATTTAAACGAAGTTGTAGTTCCGTCATATTACGATGATTCTTTTACATCAAAAGCTCATCTAGGAGCAAATAACGCTAGATCTATTGATAATGCAGATCATTGCTCTGATGTTACAGTAGATCCCGATGGAAAGAAATGCCCAGATTCAGAAAGTGCTTGGGTAATTCATTTAGATGAGCAAGACGATAACAATTCTCACAGAAAACTTTCAGCACCTCCAACTTTATTTAAAGGACAAGTTTATTTTCCAGTATACGAACCAGCTCCAGGATCAGATAGATGTAATATTGGAAATGCGTATATTTGTGCTGCAGATGATGAGTGTGGAACAAATAATTCACACAAATTAGTTGGAGGTAGTGAGTTAAATGAAAGTGAATGCCTATTTGTTAGACAAGGTGTGTTATCAGAGTTAGTAATTTTTGGAGACAAATTATTTGCAAACGTTGCAGGCCCAAGTGACAATGAAAACACACTTTATTCAATATTGGCATTAGCTGGAGAAGTTTTATCTAATAAGGGCGGTTGGAGAGACGTAGGATTTTAAATCAAAAGTCTTTGAACACTATTTTTTTTAAGTCCAAAATATTTTAATATAAAAATAACCAATCCATAAAAACATATTAAGCATGGTTACAAAAATAATTGCTAAACCCACAATAGTATCTTGAGCAACTTTTTTTCTCCATTTAGATGGAAAAAACTTTAATGAATAGGCGTAAGATAAAATAAATATATTTAAAGCTGAAATTATAATGTTTATAAATAAAAAAATATTCATTTAAGTAATTAGCCTTTTATTATTGTTCAATTTTATTCTCTAATTTAAAAATATTTTTATATAATCATTTGAAAAAAGAAAGATTAATGTTCCAATAATTATAAATGGACCAAAAGGTATTTGTGAAGTCAGTTTTTTTTTATTCATAATTAAATCTGGAATTACACTTATCAGTGCCGCTATAGATGAAAAAAACATTATAAAAGGAATAGATGTCCATCCAAACCAAAAACCAATTGCAGACAATAACTTTGCATCTCCCAAACCCATTCCTTCTTTATTCCTAATTTTTTTATAAGTAAAAATTATTAACCAAATTATTGCGTAACCAAAAAAACCTCCTATTAAGGAGTTTATTAAATCTGGAAACAAGGTTGTATTTAAATTTGGATCAAATGATTTTAACAAGCCAATTATCATAAGAGGATATGTTAATTCATTTGGAATTATGAAATGCTTAAAATCAATAAAAAAAATTATTACAAAGCTAATGCTTAAAATAAAAAAGAGAAGAGTAGTTAACGAAACCCCAAAGAAATGAAAAATTACAACAAAACTTATTGCTGATATTAATTCTACTAAAAAATATTTAATATCAATTTTAGTTGAACAATTCCTACATTTTGCTTTTAAAAACAAATAAGAAAATAATGGAATGTTATCGTGCCATTTAATTTGAGCTTTACAAGATGGACAGTGTGATCGTCCCGTGACAACACTTATATCATCAGGAATTCTGTGAATGCATACGTTACTGAAGCTGCCCCATATACTTCCAAAGATAAATGCTATAAGATAAATCACAACTTATAAGGTAATTTTAGAGGATAGTTCTATGAAACCATCAATACAATATTGTACAAGCATCATTGCGTCTGTAAGGTGTAAGTAGAAGCTGGGAGTATGAATAATGAGTTCCATCAGCCTCAAAACTATCAAAAATTTAATGAATATCAATTTATAAATAACATGTTCTTTGGTGCTAAAAAAACAGAAACAATCAAGGTTGATAATACAAGTATTAAAGACTTAGAATTAGTTACAAAAATGAGCCAAGAGTTTGCAAAAACTCTTGATTTAAAAGAAACATTACAAACCTCATTAGAGTTAATTATTAAAAGAATAAACGCTCAAGCTGCTAACATTTTTTTAATAGATGATGATAAGCAAAATTTTCAATGTATTGCATCAAAGCACCAAGCATACTTAGAAGACTTTGAAATTCCAATTACACAAGGTGTAATGGGAAAAGCAGCGCTTATGAAAGAATGTATAAGGGTTGGTGATGTTAGAAAAGATGTAAGAGAAATTGCTGAGTTCTATTTTGATTTAGATAATAAAACAAACTTTACAACTTATTCTGTTTTATGTTCTCCATTAATCGTTTCAGATGAATGCATTGGTGTTATTCATTGCTTAAATAAAAAAACAGACAGAAAACTTTTTGAAGAAAGCGATAGAAAACTTTTAGAAACTTTATCTGGTCCTGCTGCATTAGCAATTAGAAATGCGAAAATGGCAAAAGACTTGATTGTTAAAAATAGAATGGAAAAAGAAATTGAAATTGTTGGTGAAATCCAAAAAACATTACTATCTCAAAATATAAAAGAAAATTTTCCTATTGCTGGAATAAATATCCCTGCAAAAGTTGTTTCTGGAGATTTTTATAATTTTTCAGAATTATCTAATGGAGTTTATGGATTTGGAGTTGCGGATGTATCGGGTAAAGGAATTAAATCTTCATTACTAATGTCAAAAGCATCAAGTCTCTATAGATGTTTAAGTAAAACAAATTTTTCTGCAGCAGGTCTTTTAGATATTTTAAATACAGAGATCTGTGAAACCACTTCAAGAGGAATGTTTGTAACAATGTTGATTGGAATTTATGATAGTAACAAAAAAGAAATAACCTTAGCAAATGCTGGCCACGAACCACCGCTAATTTATTCTAATGATGGAAATTTTTCTAGTTTTGATGAAGCTGGACCACCTTTAGGTATAGCCCCTAAATTTAAATTTAAAGAAACTAAAATTAGTTTTTCAAACAGTTCAATGTATATCTTCACTGATGGTATTACTGAAATAAGAGATGCCAAAGGAAACATGCTAGAGGCAGATGGGTTTAAAAATTATATTAAAAAGTATCAACAAATTCCAAATCACGAAAGATTAAACAAGATTATTGAAGATATAATTAAATCTGGTCGTATACAAAAGGATGACTTAACAATTGTAGCAGTTGATGCTTAATAATTATTAGTAAATTAGTTATTATTTAAAATATATTTTTATTTATCTTCCTTTAGAGAGAACTAAATAGATTTAAGAGTAATTTTGAATAGAAAAGAATAGTTCAATCCAATATTTGCCTTCATGGTTCTATTTTAGGTTGAAATCACAAAAAAATGCTTAAAAAATTTGTCATAAATCATATTCAATGACTTTATTTGATTTCAACCTATGCGTGATCTATTATCTCATTTATAAATTGTCATCAAAAAATAATATCAACATTTGGATTAATCAATTTTTAATTGAATAAGTGAAATTATATCAATATTTCATTTAGGAATGGCTAATATTAGAATTATTTAAATTCTTCTAATATTTGTATTTACCTCTAGCACAAATCAAAAAGTTTCTAACACAAATCATTAAGTTTCTAACACAAAAATCCTAAATCCATTAATTATTCGATTATCCTTGATTTTATTGGCTTATTTGTAATTTTTGAAAAATATCACTTCTCTAACACAAAAAAACTAATTTTTGATTTTACTTTTCAATTATTGTTGATTTTATTGGTTTATTTACAATTACTAAACAAAATCATAACTCTAACACAAAAAACATATGTTTTTGATGTTATTTATGAATTATCACAGCTCTAACACAAAAAAAATGATTTTTGATGCTAGTTTCCTTTTTTTTGTTGATTTTATTGGTTTATTTACAATTTATGAAAGATATCAGAACTCTAACACAAAAAAAACGATTTTTTGGGTCTGTTAATAGATTATTACATCTCTAACACAAAAAAATTACTTTTTGATTTTACCTTTTTAATATAATTGATTTTACTAACATTTATCAATTTATAATGATTCTAAAAAGTTCCACAAATTTTCAAAAATTTTTCTACATAAGACTTTTTTAAGCTTTTTTAAGATAATTTAAATTACCCAGAAGCTATTATACAAGAAATGATCATAATTTGTGTTAGAGGTAAATCTAAATTTTTATAAAAATAGATTTATCGACATATTTTACGAGGCAGATAGAAAAATTGATTTTACAGGGTTTTTTGAATACTGCCCGTTTTGAGCACTATAATCATTATCTTGTGTAAGAGTTTATCCTTTTTGGTGCTAGAGATTCACTAGTTCAGTTAAATAAATATATTTTAATATTATGAATGATCAAGAAGACGATAAAAAAAATTTAGATAACACATTATCAGACAGTGATAATAATAATCAATCAGAAGTTGATTCAAGTAATCAACCTCAGAGCGAAGAAAATAAAAACCAAAATACAGAAACTGATTCAGATAGTAAAAATCAATCTATAGTTGATTCAAGTAATCAAACTACGAATGAAAAGCAATATGAAAATCAACAAACTGATTTAAGTGAAGAAGTTAACAATCAAAAGATTGAAGAAAAAATAATTGTAGAAACTTCAGATGAAATAAAAAATGAAAATAACAAGTCATCTCATCAAGTTATTCATAAAAAAGAAGGTAGATTACATATTTATGTAAGGCAGGATAAATATAAAGGTGAACTCAAATCAAAAAATTTGGTTGGTAGGCTTTATATTAATGGTAAACAAAAAATTTCATCCTCAGGTACAGCAAACTTAGATGAAGCAATACAAATTTTAGAAAAATGGTTTGATGATGTCCATGAAGAAAGTGAAAGATTAAAAAATGAAAATAATTTAACTAAAAATATTAATCAAGAAGCAACTGAATCTTCACCAACTGATACTTTATCAAATAATCAAATTAACAATCAGGCTCAAGAACAAACAACTACTCAAGAACAAATAAAAAATAAATTATCAAATATTTTCGAAAAAATTAAAGAAATTAAAATTAAAAAACCAGATTTTGTAAAAAATTTAAATAAATCATCTTTTAATAAATCTAAAGTTGCTAATTATAAATCAAAACTAGAAAATTTCTTTAAATCTAAATTAGGTAAATCTAGTGTGCAAGGTGAAGAAATAATTGGTGTAGAACTTTCAAATAAAGAAATAAGAATAGCTCAGGTTTCAAGCAACAAAGCTAATCAATGGGTGTTAGAAAAATTACATATTCACCCAGTTGACATTACAGATGATAGTACACCAATTGATAATGCAGATAAATTTTCAGAGGAATTAATGTTAGCAGTTCAAAAATATAAAATAACCTCACCCAATGCAGCAATTGCTATTCCAGTAACCAGTGCAATTATAAGAGTAGTTACGGCACCTTTAATGAAAGATGAGGAATTAAATAAAGCAATCGAAACTAATTCATTATGGGAAAACTTAGTTCAGTTAACAGATAGTTTAGAAGATTATTCTATTTTTCATCAAGTCATTAATAGAAATGTTAAAGAAAATACAATGGATCTTTTATTCGTTGCATCAAAATTAACAGATATAAATAGTTATACCTCAATAATTAAAAATGCAGGTTTAAATCCTGTAATCATTGATGTTAAATGTTTTGCTTTAAAATCAGCAGTTGACCAGGTTAATCAAATAGCAAATAAAACTGAAGATGCTAATTTAACTGCCGTTCTAGAATTCGGATTAGATGAAAATTATTTGATGATTCTCTATGATAATAATCCAATAATAACTGATATTTTTATCAGGGGACAAGATAGAAAAATTTTACAAGATTCTCAAAATAATGAAGAGAAAGAGGGATTAGTTAGAAGATATGTAACTCAAGTTAAGCAAGCTATTCAAGATTTTGAGACTAAATATGAAAAGAGAATCAGAAATATTAAAGTTGTTTCAGATATCAAAAATGTAGATGAATATTTAGCAAGCTTTAGAAAAGCTTTAATGAATATTGGGTTTAATACTTTCGATCCTACAGAAGGACTAAAAATTCCAAGCCAAAACCAGCAAATTTTAGATAACAAGTTAAATAGATCCTATCTATCAACTTCTGTTGGATTAGCTTTTAGAAAACTTGATGTCTTTGGCTATTATAAATTCGTTACTGCAGTTAAAAATATAAATCTTCTTCCAGATAGATCAAATGTGATGAAGCAAAAAAAGATGAAAGCAATTTCAGGTTTTGCTTTCAAAGGAATTACTGCTGCTGTAGCTGCAATTTATCTTGTATTATTTGGTTTATCTTTTTGGAACATTATTTCTTACAACAATGAATTAAAACAATATGAAGCTATAAAAAAAGATCATATTAAAATTATAGAACAAAAAAAAATAGTTTCAAAAGAATTTAAAGTGATTAATACATCTTTAAAATTAAGCAAAACACTTAAATCAAATAAAGAATTAACTTATAGAATTCTAGCTCAAGTAGCCTCAAGTGTTCCCAACAGAGTAAAATTTGATCAAGTTGTGTTTAATGGATCTGACAGATTAACCATTCAAGGATTGGCTGCAACTGATCAAGATATATTAAGATTTATAGAAAATTTAAGTAAACAAAAATTGGTTGAACAAGCATCTTTATCATCAATGCGATTACCAAAATCCTCAGCAGGAGGCGCTACCATGAAAGGCTTTAGAGTGTTTGTAAAAATTAAAAGAAGTAGAATATAGCAATGGATATAGATTTAAAAAATATTAATATGTCTGATATTAAAGATCAGATTTTAAAACTTGCTGATAAAAAAACTCTTATAAAAATAGCAATAATTACTGGTGCAATTATTTTTTTCTTAATAATTTATTATGCAATTTTAAACCCAATGGCTAATTCTAGAAAAGCTAAATTGAATGATATGAATTTAAAAAAACAAGAAACTGAACAGTTTACTAGTGATATTTATTCGATGAAGGCAAAAATTAAAAAACTTAAACCTGAATACGAAAAATATTCTAAATTATTTCATTCCAAATCTGAAGTAGAAGGCCTTTTACAGACATTAAGTGAATATGCTGGACAAAATGATTTAGTGATTACAAGTATAGAAAAAAAAGAAATTAAAGAAGTTTTAAAAGCACAAGCTTTGGCTAAAGCAGATGGTAAAAAAGTAAAGAAAAAGAAAAAAACTCAAGTTAAAAATATTAAAAATATTGCCTACTACTTGATCCCTGTTGATTTTGAAATTGATGGTAATTTTTTAGGCTATATTAAATTTAAGAGATCTCTGTCGCTTTCTAACAAGATGTTAAATTTTGACAAAGAATCAATTCAGGTGGTAAAAGGCAATACATCTGGAGCGATAAAAGTAAAAGGAACATTAACTATAGTGGGGTTACCAGATGAATTTTTTTAAAATAATTATTATTTCCGTATTCTTTATATTGTTATCTAGGGTTTCTATGGCAGATAGTCATGATAAAGAGCAAAATATTATCGAAAAAGCAAAAGAGATAAATAAAAAGATTAAAGAAAAACAAGCAAATTCACAAACAAATATTTCCTCAGAGATTAATGATGAGGAACCACTGCCACTAAATGATCCTTTTGCTGGAGATAGCTCTTTAAGTGGCGGAAACACAATTATAGCAAATAGCTCAGAGGAAGCTAAAAATGAAATGAGTTTATATAAGTTTAAATTAGTAGGATTAATGACTTCTGGAAATGATGATGGATTTGTATCATTAATTAATTCAAGTGGAGATGTGACTACTTTAAGTTTGTTCGAGGAATTAAGCCCAGGGGTGAAATTCATTGGAGTGACTGATGATGAGGCAGTATTTGAAAAAAATGGAAATTCCTTTTTAGTGATAAATTTTAAAAACCAAATTACAGAAAGTACTAAATAATCATGAAATTTAAAAAAAATATATCATTATTAATTTTACCTTTATTATTAATTTTTCTTACAGGTTGTGCAGAGCAGCTTACTAAAAAGAGTGGATCTTTTAAACACGATACCCCACTAATAAAAACTGATATTAAAAAACTTGGACAAAAAGAAGTAGATAAAAGTGTGGAGATGGGACCAACTCCTGTTGAAGGTGATGTTGTTAAGCTAAAAAAAAGAAAACAGATATCATCTGTTAAAGAGAGAAATTATTTATTAATTTCAGATGAATTCCAATCTTTAAAACAAAATGTTTCTTTTAGATTTCAAGCTTTAGATTTTAAAGAAGCAATGAAATTAATGTCTGAAATTGGAGAAATTAATATTTTAGTAAGTGAAGATGTTGCAGGAGCAATAACTGCAGAATTAGATAACGTGCCTTGGGATAAAGCATTTAATGCATTATTAGATTTAAAAGGTTATGCAGCAGATATAGATGTAGCTAGTAATATTATTAGAATCTCAACTCCTGCTAATTTAACTTCACAGGAAGGTTATAAATCAGCTAGAGCATCAGCGGTTAAGAAGAAAGTTGAATTAGAAGATTCTGTTGAACCAATTATTTCAGAAATTTTTAGACTTTATTATATAACTCCTGCAGAAGCTAAAGCAACAATCACAGAATTATTTACAACTGTTGGAACTAGTGGAAATTATATACCAATACAAGTAACCGAAGAAACAACTACAAGATCAATTATTGTTAGAGGTAAAGAAAAAGATTTAGATATAGTTGATAAAGTAATTCGAGAAATTGATAAGAGAACTCAACAAGTTTTAATAGAAGCTTTTATAGTTGAGGCAACTTCAACTTTTGCACAAAATTTAGGAAAAAGACTTGGAGCTGCTTATACGAGAAAAGGTGTGAGAGTTGGTGGTACGCAAGGTGGAAGTAGCGTAGGAGCTGCGGATGGGACAGGGGCTGCATTATCAGATTCAACAGGAGCTTTTACAAGTGGTGCTGGAACAGATAATTTAGTAAACTTTGGCTCTGCTGCTGCAACAAGTGGAATTGGAATATTGAGAAAAACAGGTTCAGCTGTTTTAAAAATTGAGCTTGATTTTTTAGAGTCTCAAGGTTTGTCAAAGACAGTATCTAACCCAAAATTATTCACATTAGATAATCATCAAGCAAGTATTAATCAAGGTGAAACAATTTATATTGACGGTGGAGATGGTGAAGATAAAGCGGTTGATGCATCATTAAAACTAATAGTAACACCAAATATTATAGGTGATGGAAACGTAATGCTTTCAATCCAGGTAAATAACGACACTCCAAATAGATCATCTCCAGGAACACCAGGTGTAAATAAAATGGAGATAAACACCAAACTATTAGTTGCGGATGGCGATATAGTTGTAATTGGGGGTATCAAAAAAAATAATATAGCGAATAATAGAGAAGGTGTCCCAGGAACCAAAAAAATACCAGTACTAGGAAAAGTATTGAGTGGAAAATCAAATTCCGACACAATGACTGAGATGCTAGTATTTATCGCTCCAAGGATTTTATAATGTTAAAAATTAGTAGAGAAAGTGAAATTAACTTAGTTAATGTCTTGATTGATAATGACATTATTTCAGGAAAAGATTTAATAAATATTAAAAAAATAAGTACTGAAAACAATAAGTCTCAAATTGATGCAATATTTGAGTTAAAACTCACTGATGAAAAAAAAATAATTGATTTATTAATTAAAGAACAAAATTTAGAAACAATTGATTTAAAAACAGTTAAAATTACAGATGAATTAAAAACAGTTTTACCATCAAACTATATAAAGATAAATTTTGTAGCACCATTTAAAATTGAAGGAAAAATTTTGCACATGGCAATTCCAGATAGTTCAAAACTGGGATTGATGCGAAATCTAAAAGCTATCACAAAAAAAGACATTGAATTACATGCTGCAAAAATAACTGATATCTCTGAATATATCGAAAGATTATCAAATGAAGCAGATGAAGTAACAATTGCATCAATACGTAGTGATAATAGAAAAAAAACTAAAACTTTTGAAACAGATTTAGGAGATGCAGGAGAGGTTTTAGAAAATGCACTAGAAGAAGATATTGAAGCAATTGAAAACGAGTCAGAGGTAATCAAATTTAGTACAGCAGTTATAGCTGATGCAATAAAAATGGGTGTGAGTGATATTCATATTGAGCCTTACAGATTCAATTCAAGAGTAAGATATCGACTAGATGGTATGCTTCATGAGCAAGAAACTTATAGGCAGTTTTTACATGATAACTATGGGGCAGTGGTTACTCGATTTAAAATTATGGGCAAACTAGATATTGCTGAAAGAAGATTGCCACAAGATGGAGCCATTAATTTTAAAATTGGTAACAAAGTAGTTGATCTACGTTTGTCAATATTACCTACAGCAAATAATGAGAGAATTGTAATGCGTATTCTTAATAAGGACGCAGGGGATATCACTCTTGAGCAATTAAATTTTGAAAAGCAAGATTTAGAAAGTTTAAGAAAAGGAATTCACAGTAGTCAGGGATTAATTTTGGTAACAGGGCCAACAGGGTCAGGTAAGTCGACAACATTATATAGTATTTTAAAAGAAGTAAGTCGTCCTCATTTAAATATTTTAACAGCCGAAGATCCTGTGGAATATGAATTAGAAGGTGTAGGACAAGTACAAATTAAAGATGATATTGGTTTTACTTTTGCTAAAGCCTTAAGATCTTTCTTAAGACAAGACCCAGAAATTATTCTAGTTGGTGAGATGAGAGATAAAGAAACAGTTGATATAGGCTTAAAAGCTGCTCTTACAGGTCACTTAGTGTTTAGTACGTTACACACTAATGATGCTCCAAGTACTATTACTAGATTACAAAACATGGGTACACCCGATTATTTAATAAGTGCTGCCTGCCGACTTGTTGTAGCTCAAAGACTAGCTAGAAAAAATTGTAAAGATTGTAGAGTACAAGATGATGATGTTAATCCCAAAGTTCTTAAAGATTTAGGCTTTAGTGAAGAAGAGGCATCTAAAGTTAAAGCTATAAAAGGTAAGGGTTGTGAAAAATGTAGCGACACCGGTTACAAAGGTCGACAAGGTATTTATGAAATTTTAGTGGTATCAAAACCAATCAAAGAAGCTATTTTAAACGAAGCAACCACTCCTGAATTAAGAGAAATAGCCATTAAAGAAGGATTTAGAACGATGCAAGATATGGGTAGAAGAATGATTGCATCCGGTGAACTTAATTTTAGAGAATATGAGAGAGTTCTTTCAGGCGAATAAAAATGGAAGCTTTTACTTACAAAGGAATATCTGAAGGTAAGTATATAGAAGGAGACATTGAGGCAATAAATCTTGATGAGGCTTCTCATCTATTAAAAGAAAAAAAAATAATAATCACCAACATAAACAAGTCTAAGAAAAAAAAAGAGGGTATAAAAAAGAAATCAAGTGGATCCTCTATCTTCGGGAAAAAAAAAGTTAAAGTACAAGAAATTCTTATATTCTCAAAACAATTTGCAACGATGGTTAAGGCAGGTTTGCCAATTTTACAGGTCTTAATAATGTTGAGAGACCAATTAGAAAGTCCAGCTATTAAAGAAATAATTGAAGATATCAGAAAGAGTTTGGAGGGAGGTGTAAACCTATCAAGATGTTTTGAAAAATACCCTCAATATTTTGATAACGTTTATGTAAACTTGATAAAGGCTGGTGAAGCAAGTGGTAAGCTAGATGTGTTCTTACTTAAAATAGTAGAGTCATTAGAGAAAAAAGAAAAGATTAAGAAAAAAATTAAAGGCGCTTTAATGTATCCAGCTATCATGTTTACAGTAGCGATTACAGTAAGTGCTTTTATGTTGATTAAAGTAGTTCCAGTATTTGCAAAAATGTATGATGGGATGGGCCTAGAATTACCAGCTGCAACAGCAACAATTATGGCAATGAGTGATTTTTTAAGTGGTACAGGTGGAAAGTTAATTTTTTTTGGAGGATTAGGAGGATATTTTGGGTTTAAATTTATCGTAAAAAGAAATGCTGCAATTCGTTATAAATGGCATAAACAAATTTTAAAATTACCAATTTTTGGAGATATGATTTTAAAATCTCTACTAGCAAGAATTTCATTAATTATGGGTAATTTAAGTGCGGCTGGTGTTAATTTATTAGAAAGTTTAGAAATTGCAAAATCAGTTAGTAATAATGATGTTGTTAGTGAGGCACTTGAGAATGTAAAAAAAGGTGTTTTTTCTGGTGATACATTAACTAAGCTTTTTTTAAAAGAACCATTATTCCCTCCAACTTTTAGTCAATTAATTTCTGTTGGTGAACAAACTGGTCAATTAGATGAAATGTTTAATTCAGTATCTGCTTATTATGAAGAAGAATTTGATACCTCGGTAGATAACATGTCTACTTTAATTGAGCCTATCATGATTGTTTTTATGGGAATAATGATTGGTGGTCTAATGATAGCCATGTATTCTCCAATATTTAACGTAGGTGCTTTAATTGGCTAATTTATAATTGTTTAGTTAAAACTAAATGGTTTATCCAAGGTTTTTTTCCATCTTTAAACTCAACTGCATCCATTATTTCTTGCATAAAGAAAGTTCCTAGTCCACCTGGTTTTACATTATCAATTTCTCGATGTTTTACTTTTTTAGGATCTACAGGAGTACCCATATCATAAAAAGCAATTTTCATTTCTTTGTTAACTAAACTAATTTCAACAACCATTATTTCGTTAGCATCAGGCTTATCTTTGTAAGCGTGCTTAACAATATTTTGTGCAGCTTCAGCTATTGCTAAAACTAATTCATCTTTTAAATTCTGTTCTATATTGAGTTTTTCAAATACTTCTCTACAAAAAGTTCGGACATCTTTTAAACTAGAGGATTTTACCAGAAAGGCTTTTTTTTCAATATGATTTAAATCAGTCATCGCTACTTCAATAATAAAATTTATTCTAAATTCAATATTTGTTCTAACTTTGCCATCATGATTACTTTTAAAACTGATTTACTCACATCTTTAATAATAACCTTCGTTCCCTTCTCTAGGGCTTTTTGATGACTTTCTATTAAAACCGAAATACCTGAAGAGTCCATGTATTGAACGTTACTTAGATTTAAAGCAACATCTTTACCAGAGTCAATTATTGGAAAGATAACTTCCTTAACCTCTTCTGTTTTATCCATATCTATTTCACCATCTAAAAATATGGTACTTATATTATCTTCTTCTGTAATTTTGTATGTCATAGAAACTTCCTTGCCATTGCTAAAACTTTTTCAACAGGTTGACTAACTTCTTTAAGTTCAACTTTAGTATTTTTCTCTCGAGCTCTTTGATTGCTCTCTATAATTACTGATATACCAGACGAGTCCATGTATTGCACATCTTTTAAATTTAAATGAACTTCTTTGCCAGAATCAATTAAAGGAAAAACAATTTCTCTTACATCATCTGCAATATCCATATCTATTTCTCCATTAAGAAAAACAGTACTTACATTTTCATTTTCGATAACTTTAAATTTCATATTTTTTTTATTTATAACGTTATTAACAAAATTAAGTAACAAGAAAACCCACTTTGAGCAGCTATGTTTAATTATCGTTGATAATAAACGTATTCTTAGTTTACTTCACAAGGAATTATTATAAATTTTAATCATAACTAATTAATAAAAGAGGAAATTATGAAAAATAATAAAGGTTTTACACTTATTGAATTGCTAGTTGTTGTAGCAATTATAGGAATTTTAGCAGCTGTAGGAACTGTTGCGTATACAGGTTACACAGCTAATGCAAAAAAAGCTGCTGCAAAATCAAATCATGCATCTGTAGTTAAGTACATTGCTGCTGAATTACAAAGATGTAACATGGATGAAACAACATCAATGGATAGTAAACTTGTTTGTAATGATAGAACTACCAAAACAACAGTACAAACTGCCGCTGCACTAGCTTTAGCAGATTTTAAAAATCCATTTGATACAGCAAATCTTGCTGTTTCTACAGCAGCAACTGCGGTTGGTGTGGTTGGTTTTGTCAGTGTTGCAGATGATGGGTCAGATGTTACTGTAACAACTTGTTTTGCAGAAATAGGAAAGACCGCTACTGTAGATGCCGCATGTAAGGCTGACGATAGTACCTCTACACTTTCAAACACTATATTAATTGAATAAAAATTTTTGCTAAGTTAAAAGGATTAAAGACTATGACCACCAAAAGCTCAGGTTTCACATTAGTTGAGCTGGTGGTGGTTGTAGCGATTATTGGAATTTTATCTGCGGTAGGAGTTGTTAGTTACAGTGGATATATTTCAAGTGCTAAACAAAAGTCTGCACATAATGTGATGCTACAAATTTCTCTAGCTCAAACAGAAGAGTATTCAAATAGTGGAAGTTATTTCACCCAAGTAACGATATCTAATAGCTGCACGCCAGACTCATCAACATCAAATGATATTGAAACAACCTTATTTGGTGGAGGAAATCAAATTCCTAAAGAGATGGGTTATGAAATTTGCATTGCGGACACAGGCTCATCGAATTTTGATATAGTTGCTAAAGAAATTAAAATTAAAGAGGCTTGCCAATTAACACTTAGTCGTAACGGTAAATTTGGCATAGGTGACGACTGTTAAAAAAAATTAGCTAACCACCCATTATGGTTAGTTTTATAGTTTTAAATTAAATATTCTTGTATAAATAGATATCGTGAAAAAAATTATTCTTATATTATTGCTGATGCCATTATTAAATAGTTGTGGTCCATTTTCTGCAGCAGTTGGGCCAAGCTTAACTCTAGTAAAATCTGGAAGTATTTTACAAGCTTCAGCATCTTATGCTGGCTCCTCAGTAATGAAAAAATTTAAAAAAGATTATATCAGTGAATCAAATGTAGAAAAAATTTGTCCAACGGTTCATTCTAGTGAGTTAAATGAAATTTTTTTTGAAACTATAGAGCATATGGATTGTTATTTTGATCCAATGAGTATTCATAGATAGTATACAAATTGTTTAAGAAATATAGAGATTTTAAGCTCATCTTAATTAAAAGGGCTCATTTTGAGCGATTGATAAATTTTAAAATGAATTGATACGTGATAATTTATCATCGTAACTTAACTATAGTACAAAGCATATGATTAAAAAAAAATTTACTAGAATACTTTTTTTAAGCCTATTTTTTGTTTTAAGCTTTGTTTTCTTTAATTCTCATCAATCATATGCGTCTGAAAAAAATATTACTTATATGCAAATCTTACAAGATCCTAAAGATTTAGACTTAAATTTAAAATATGCACAACAACAAGGAAAAGTGGGCAATTTTAAACAAACTATTTCTACTCTTGAAAGATTAAACATGATCTATCCAGATAATGTAGAGATAAAATTATACTTGTTATCTATTTTAGTTCAAATTGACTCTCCAGAAAAAGCAACCACAATTATTGAAGAAATGAAATTAAATAGAAATCTAGGTTCTGAAGATTTAGAAACATTACAAGAATTCGAAGAAGAATTAAAAGATAGAGAGCCTAGCCTATGGACATTGACGGCAGATATTTCTACGGGTGCAGTTTATACTGATAATGTAAACAGTGTTTCAAAAACAAGAACCAAAAGTTCTTCAGATGATAGAATTGGATTTAATTCTGCAAAATATGATAGGACGTTAGCCGGTAGTTTTGGATTATCAGCTTCAAGACCTATTGGAGAAGAGTCGTCTTTTTTAATTAATCTTGCAAATACAACTTCACAACAAGATGAAGAGAGAGATGATGATTATCAAAGTTATGGTTTAACTTTAGCTCTTGATACAGTTTTGGGAAATCAGTCTCTTAGCCCTTATTTTATGTTAAGCAAAAGTGATTATCAAACTGATGCTGATAGTTTTTCAGTTATGGGAGGTGTGGGAGGATTTTTTACTGTTGGAGAAAGAAATTCAATTAGTTATGGTTATTCTTTATCAGACTCAAAAGGAAATCATAATTCATCAGATACCACAGCAAATGAAACAAATTCAATTAGTCATGGAATTAGTTTAGGACATGATTTTATTGTTAATCAAATAATTACAACTTCGCTTAGCTTAGGATATGGTAATAGCACTGCTGTAGTTGCTGCAGGAAATGATTATGAAAATTATGATTTAGGACTTAGTTTAAATTTTGCGTTTCCATGGGCATACATTTCAGTTGGAAATGCATTTAGTTTTAATGATTATAAAGTTGCAGATACATCTGTAGTTTCAGATATGGCAAGATCAGATTATACCAATACAACTGATATAATGTTAACAAAAGCTATTGGTGATATTTTCCCTAAATTAGATCCTAATAGATCTTTATTTATAAATTTATCTTATGAAAAAGTAATCTCTGAAGCAAATATGGTAAATTACGACTATATAACAGATTCCTTTTCTTTAAGTTTTTCTAAATCTTTAAGGCTTAATTAAAAAATATTTAAATAATCCTAAATAGCCAGCAGTCTTGAATAACAATAAAACCCGTTTTGAGGGTAAAGTAGGGTTTATTTACCATTAAGTTTGATAGATTTTTGTTGTGAAAAAATTATTAGTATTAATATCGTCCATTTGTATTTTGCTCCTTAACGGTGTTAATGCATCAGAAACATTAAGTATCGAAAAACAACTTGTTGGAATAGTTGGTGCTACATCTGGTGTGATTAAAACTGAGACTAGAGAATTAAAACCAGGAGATAAAATTTATTTAAATGAAACAATTTTTGCTGGTGCTGATTCTGGAACTCAAATTTTATTATTAGATCAATCTACCTTTACAGTAGGTGAAGATTCTGAGGTAGTGATGGATACATTTGTCTACGATCCAGCAACTAACGAAGGCAAAATAGTAGCAAAAGTAAAACAAGGAAGCTTAAAAGTAATTTCAGGATTAATCAGCAAAAAAAATCCAGACAATCTTACTGTTGAAGTTCCTGAGGGAACATTAGGGTCAAGAGGAACAGAATTTCAAACAATAGTATCACAGGGTAAAACTGACACTTTATTAATAGGTCCAGGAAAAAATAATACGTTAGGCATGAGACCAGGAGCTGTGTTGGTCGGAAATAAGTTAGGCCAAACTTTATTAGATAATCCTTATAGTGTGGCTTCAATGACTAAAGGTAAAGCCCCAGGACAAGCAAAAAAAATTACAAAAAACCAACTTAAAAAATTCAATAAAAAAATGAAATCTTTAAAAGTGGCAAAGCTTTCTCCTGGTGAAACAAAGTCAGAGAGGAAAGAATTGAGAAAAACATTGAAGAAAGAGCTCAAAGCTTTAGGTCTTGAAAAAGAGGTAATTAAAGCTGTTATTAGAGAAAATATTC
>CAJQTH010000033.1 GCA_905618905.1 uncultured Candidatus Pelagibacter sp.
TCTTAGCAATAAATTGTCCAGCCACAAAAGAGACTATAAATATAATCAATAAAGAAACTTTAGAATACTTCCCAACTGGTGCAATAATTACAAATAGTGCAAGAGGAGACATGATTGATGATGAGGCCATGTTAGATGCTTTAGAGAGAAGAAAGATTTATGCAGTTGGATTAGATGTTTACAAAGGTGAACCCAACTTAAATTCTGGTTATTTAAAACACAAAAGTGCTTTTATTTTACCTCACCTTGGAAGTTCAACAAAACAAACAAGAACTGCTATGGGTGATTTAGCAGTAGATAATATTAATGAGTTTTTTAAAACTGGAAATTGTAAGAATAAAGTAAATTAACTTTATCAAAAGTTCCAAATTTAGATGAAAAATTAATATAGATAAATTTAAAAACCTACTATTTACATGCTTATTTCCCGTATCTATTAAGTCATTAGTTAAGGTATAGTTAATTTATGAATTTTAGACTAATCAAACTCGAAGAAAAATTATTTCCATTGGATTAAACATGGTTTCAATTATTACTAAAAAACTTAGTTTAAGTAC
Organism: uncultured Candidatus Pelagibacter sp.; assembly: GCA_905618905.1. Classification (GTDB taxonomy): domain Bacteria; phylum Pseudomonadota; class Alphaproteobacteria; order Pelagibacterales; family Pelagibacteraceae; genus Pelagibacter. The sequence continues at coordinate 558 of CAJQTH010000033.1, forward strand.
TGAAGATCTAAAAAGACAAAAAAACATAATTAGCAAATTAAACCTAGCAAAACTTCCTTTTGATATATCACCGGATAGAATGTGTGCTCTTAATTTAGAAATGGCCAGACACTCAAGCGCTGTCTTAAAGTACCAAGAGGATAAATCTGGTATTAAATGGATTTTTTCTTCAATAAAAAAATATAAAGTTTTTTTAATAATATTTGAATCAAATGAGTTAGGAGAAGAGATATATAAAGAAAAAATTTCCAGCAAGCTACCGGAGTATTCTTATAAAACGATTGCTCAAATAGTTGATGATGGAGTTAAAAAAAATTTTTTTATTAAATTAAATGCAAGAGCAAAAACAACAAAAGATCTAAAAATTAGGAATGTTAGACCTTCAGAGGAAGTTATTATTGAATTTATAAACTGGAAAATTGACTTATTATCTTCCTTAATGAAATTCAAACAAGATTTAATTAATTAGGGTCAGCATAATGCCAACCCTATATTAAGGGTCTTTGATAAATAAAATATTTAATAATTATCAAAGTTTATTTACTTAAAAAAAATGCATTTAAAAACTAGAATTACTTACGGTAATTTTTTGCTCATAATATTAAAAAAATAATCTTTGGATAAACCAATAAAAGCCAATAGATGCAATAATAATTGAAATCGGTTTAGTAACTCTATTTTGGTACCATGATTTTTTTCGAAAAAATAGTGCAATTAAAATATATGATAAAATAATTATACTGATTTGACCAAGCTCAACTCCAACATTAAAAGAAATTAAACTTGAAATAAATAGGTTTGTTGAAATTCCAATTTCATTTAAAACTCCTGCAAAACCCAAACCATGGAGTAGACCAAAAATAAAAATTATATAAGGCCTTGTTCTTTTTATATTTTCAGTAAACAAATTTTCAATTGCTATAAAGCAAATAGATAGAGCAATGATTGGTTCAACAATAATTGCTGGAATTATTATTATTTTTAGTGCACCCAAGAACAAAGTAATTGTGTGAGCTAAAGTAAAAATCGAAACTTGTAAAACTAAAGGCCTCAGTTTTGGAGATAAAAGAAATAGCGCTAGAACAAATAAAATATGATCTAAACCTTTTGGTATAATGTGCTTAAATCCTAGCAGGGTATATTCTTTAATATTTTGAAAAAGTTCTATCTCTGTTTTATTCTTTATACTAAAAAATTTAGATTTTTTACCATCTTCAATTAATTCAGTATAGAGAGGTTTATTATGAATTGAATTAATACGTAAAATAATTGATCCTAAATTTTTATCCCAATAAAATTTAAATTGTCCTTCTTTAATATCCTGAATATCAAAAGTAACAATGGTGTCTCTAATTATGTCAATATTACCCACTTTTGGTATGACTACGCTTATCAAGGTTAGGTCTAAATTTGAATTATTGGATGTTAGATTAATTTTTTTACCAAAATTTTTGATCTTAGAGTTAAATTGATTTAGTAAAATTGCTGGTTTCATTTTCCTCAAACCCTGATATTCCTCAGATTTTTTAGACTCTTTTGTATTAGAGTGTTTTGTTTCTATACCTGCAATAATAGCTTCTAAATTTAATTGGATTGATAGATTTGCGTTTATGATATTATCTTTCTCATAAATATTAAGATTTGCAATTGCTGGACGCAGTTCGTGAGCATAAGATGATTTAATAAAGAATAGTATGAATATAAATATATTAAAAAACATTAATTTATTAAAGCAGGTTCTATATTTATTTGTAATCATATTTCTAGTAACTTTTTTAAAAATTAAAGTAAATGCGCACGAGTTATGGCTCGAGCCAATTAATTTTAATTTTAATAACAAAGAATTATTTAAAACTAATATTAATATTGGTCAAGATTTTATGGGTTCTCCTTTTGGGTTTTATAGCCCAAATAAAAAAAGTCTATATTTAGAAAATAGAAATAAAGTAACACAATTATCACAGAGGGATGGAGATTTTCCAGCAATTCAAATGTTAATTTCAGAGCAAGGATTTCATGTTTTAAACTATGAAACTAATAACGAATTCTTAAAGTATGACTCTGTTGAAAAGTTTGAAGATTTTGTAAAAGAACAGGGCCTTCAAAGTGCTATAAATAAGTTTAATAGAAATAAAATTCCTACAGAAAACTATAGAAGGTTTGCAAAAGTCTTAATTACTGATGGAAATAAAGGTTTTTTTATTCAAAAACCAAAATTAGATTTTGAGATTATTGCTTTGAACACACCTTACGAACTTAAGAATAGTTTTTTTAAATTTCAACTTTTTGAAAAAAAAAAGCCTTTAGGAAATTGGCAAATTACTATTTTTAGTAAAGATGAAAATAATACCTATAAAGAAAAGATTAAAACAAACTCAAATGGAGTAGGAAAAATAAGAACTATTGAAAATAGAACTTATTTATTAAGTGCTGTTAAGTTAGATAAAGCAAATTATTTGCAAAAATTAAAGTTTAAATCTGATTGGTTCAGTTTATGGGCAAGCCTAGTTATAAAAAAATAAAATACTTTAATACACTTTTTGGTTGTGTACATCTTTGTCTTTAGCTAAATTTTACATATAAACGTGATCTATTTGACAACTTGCAGTTAAATATTCCGTAGACACCTATATCTAACTGTGGGTAGTATAGGAATAGTTAATTAACTAATATAATAGGAGAGAAAAATAATGATTAAAGATAAAAAATCATTAAAGAATTCAACGTCTTCAAGACGTAAGTTCTTTAAGACTGCTGCTAAAGCCGGTGCTGTAGCTGCAGCTACTGTTGCAATGCCAAATATTGCAACTGCAGGAGCTCACGCTACTGTATTGAAGATGCAAGCTGCTTGGCCTTCAGGAGCAAACATCTTTTTTGAAATGGCACAAGACTATTGTAACATGGTTAGCGATATGTCTGGTGGATCACTTAAAATTGATCTTCAGCCCGTTAACTCAATTGTTAAAACTTCGGAAATCGGAGCAGCGGTAAGTGATGGAATAGTTGATATGGGTCACTGGGTGACAGCATATTGGTATGGTAAAAACGCTGCAGCTTCACTTTTTGGAACTGGTCCTTCATACGGAATGTCATCTCAAGAAGTTATGGGATGGATGGAACGTGGTGGTGGAAGAAAATTATATGAAGAAGCAGTAGCTAGTGTTGGATATAATTACACTGGATTCTTTCATATGCCTATGCCAGCACAACCTTTCGGTTGGTTCAAAAAGAATGTAACCAAAGTATCTGATGTTAAAGGTATGAAGTATAGAACAGTTGGTCTAGCGACTAACGTTTTAACTGCTATGGGAATGGTCGTAAGACAATTACCAGGTGGTGAAATTCAACCAGCAATGAAAACTGGTTTGATTGATGCTGCAGAGTTTAACAACCCAACATCAGACTCACAGTTTGGAATGCAAGATGTCTCTAAACACTATCACTTAGGAAGTTTTCACCAATCTCAAGAGATGTTTGAAATTCCTATGAACACGAAGAGACTAAAAAGCCTTTCACCTGCTCATCAAGCTATCTTAAAAAACGCTGCTTATGCTGCGAATACAGATAACTACTTCAAAGCACTTGTTAGATATTCTGACAGTTTAGCTATGTTGATGAACGAGCATAAGGTTAATGTTTACCAAACGTCTGATGCTATTTTAGCTGAGCAGTTAAAAGGTTGGGATAAAATTGTTGGAGAGTTCTCTGCAAAAGATGCATTCTTCAAGAAGGTTATCGATTCTCAAAAAGCATATGCTAAGAAAGTAATGAAGTACTTGCTGATGAATCAGCCTAATTACAAACTAGCTTATGAAAATGAGTTTGGTCCAATTGGAAAAGTTAAAATCTAATTAGCTTTTAAATAATTTAAAAGAGGGGGAGTTTAGGCTCCCCCTTTTTTTATAGTACAGTTTTTAAAAAATTAAGGTATTCTATTCAAATCATGATGAGAGCTTACATAAAATTTGCTGACACATTAAGCACTTCAATAGGGAAGGCTTTTTCTTGGTGTATTGTTATTTTAATGGGTGGAACTTGCTATGAGGTAACAATGGCATATATATTTAACAAACCAACACTTTGGAATTTTGACTTTAGTATGCAGATGTATGGTGCAATATTAATGATGTCAGGTGCTTATTGTTTGGCAACGGAATCTCATGTTAGAGGAGATGTGATTTACAGATTATTCAAACCAAAAACACAAGGTTGGATTGATTTAATACTTTATTTTATTTTCTTTTTTCCTGGCGTAATAGCTTTAGCATTTTATGGATTTGAATATGCGGCACTTGCCTGGAAGATAAAAGAAACTAGCTGGAGTAGTCCAGCACAGATTAATATTTACATGGCTAAATCTTTGATACCAGCAGCAGGAGTATTTTTAACTATACAAGGAGTTGCTGAGGTCTTTAGATCAATCATTTGTATTCAAATGGGACATTGGCCTGCAAGAATGGTTGTTGCAGAAGAAACTGAACAAATTTTAATGAGAACAGCCCAAGATGAGGATCAAAAAGATGTTATTTAGTTTAACAAATCCAGAAGTAGCTATCTTCATGATGGGGATATTTTTATTTGCAGTACTATTAGGGTTTCCAATTGCATTTACTCTAATGGCAATGGGAATAGGCTTTGGATATTATGCTTATTATGATCCCGTTTTAATGGATCATATTTTTGATAATAGAATATTTTCATTATTTGTAAAAAATACCTACACAGTTATGGATAATAATGTCCTCACTGCAGTCCCCCTCTTTTTATTTATGGGGTATTTAGTTGAAAGAGCTGGAATTGTATCAAAATTATTTTTCGCAATAAGACTTGCAGCTCATAGATTGCCAGCTTCAATGGCAGTAGCTGCATTAATAACTTGTACTTTATTTTCTACAGCAACTGGAATTATTGGTGCTGTTGTAACTTTAATGGGCTTACTTGCTTGGCCTGCAATGGTTAAAGCAGGATATGATAAAAAATTTGCATCAGGAGTAATTTGTGCTGGGGGATGTCTGGGTATTTTAATACCACCAAGTATTATGTTAATTGTATATTCAGTGATTGCGCAATTATCACCTTTAAGATTATTTGCTGCAGCAATTTTCCCAGGACTTTTACTTGCAAGTTTATATATAGCTTATGTTGTAATCAGAGCTTGGATAAATCCATCAATTGCACCCAAGCCAGATGCAGCGGACATTCCACCAAGAGCAGAGATTTTAAAAGAAGTACTAGTTTCTTTTGTCCCTCTTTTTGGGTTAATAATGTTAGTACTTGGAACAATTTTAGCAGGTATAGCTACACCAGCTGAGGCTGCTGCAGCAGGAGCATTTGGAGCAATACTCTTATCTTGGTTTTACAAAACGCTTAAGTGGCAAAGTTTTAAAGAATCTGTTTTTCTAACAGCAAAAACCACAGCAATGATTATGTGGTTATTTATTGGTTCATGGACTTTCTCTTCAGTCTTTTCTTATTTAGGTGGTCATGAAATTTTTGAGCATTTTTTCAAATCAATAGAAATAACAACTTGGCAATTCTTAATTATTACACAAATAATAATTTTTCTTTTAGGATGGCCGTTAGAATGGACTGAAATCTTAATTATATTTGTACCAATATTTTTACCGTTACTTGAGGTATTTGATGTTAATCCATATTTCTTTGCAATGTTGATTGCTCTTAATTTACAAACATCTTTTTTGACACCACCCATGGCCATGTCTGCCTATTATTTAAAAGGTGTACAAAAAAACAATGTTGAGCTGATGGAAATATTTGCAGGAATTATGCCATTCTTGGCCATAGTAATATTTGCAATGTTCCTTATGTATATGTTTCCAGGTATTGCTTTGTGGCTACCAGAAACATTATTTGCAAACTAGGTAATTTAAAATTATGAACATATTTTCTCTTACAACTAATAAGTTAGTAGAACATTTAAAAACAGGCCAAATTTCCTCTGTAGAAGTTTGTACACAATATATTGAAAGAATTGAAAAATTTGAAAAAGATATCAATGCTTGGGAATATTTTGATAAAAAAAAACTTTTAGAAAAAGCAGAAGAAGCGGATGAATACAGAAAATCAGGAAAGCCTCTAGGTTCTTTACATGGACTACCCATTGCAGTTAAGGATATAATAGGTACTTTTGAAATGCCTACTGAATGTGGAACTCCATTAAGAAAAAAAATGCCAAGTTCTCAAGATTCTGAAGTTGTAAATTTACTTAAAATTGCAGGAGCAATAGTTATGGGAAAAACTGTAACTACAGAACTTGCATATTTTCACCCAGGCAAAACTACTAACCCTCACGATAATTCAAGAACACCTGGTGGATCTTCAAGTGGTTCTGCAGCTGCGGTTGCAGCTCATATGGCACCACTATCAATTGGATCACAAACTAATGGATCAATTATTAGACCAGCTTCTTATTGTGGGGTTGTTGGGTACAAACCATCTTATGGACTAATCTCTCGAAGTGGAGTTTTAAAACAGTCAGACAAGTTAGATCACATTGGTGTTTTTGGAAAAACAGTTGAAGATGTTGCCTTATTAACAAAAACATTAATTAAAAAAGATTTATACGATAGCTCAACTATTCATTATTCATCTGATGAAATGTTAAAAGTTTGTAAAAAAGGACCATTATATGAACCAAAATTTATCTTTTACAAAACTAAAAATTGGAAAAATGTAGATAAAGAATCTCAAAAGTCCTTTGAGTTTTTTATAAAAACATTCAAAAAAAATATTGAAGTATTTGATACACCATCATATTTTGAAGATATTCCAAAATATCATAAAATAATTCATGAAACAGATATGGCTAATAATTTCCAAGGTTATTACAAAAAATCTAAGAAAAAACTTTCTAAAGAAATGGTTGGTGCCATCGAAAGAGGTTTAAAATACTCAGCAAAAGATTATGTTGAAGCAATGGACTTTATGAAAAGAAGTTATGAATCCTTTAAAGAAGTGTTTGAGGACTATCATGGTGTGTTAAGTCCATCCACAACTGGGGTTGCACCTAAGGGTTTAAAGAGTACAGGTAGCCCAGAATTCTGCACTACTTGGACTTATATGGGTTTACCTTCTATTTCATTACCTTTACTTACAGGTGCTAATAATTTACCATTAGGAGTTCAGTTAATTGGAGACAAGCTAGATGATTTAAGATTTTTAGGTGTAGCCAATTGGTTAGAAAAAAATTGTAAAAAATATGCTAAATAATATAACAAAATTTCTTGGTACTTTTCTTGCTGCCATTTTTCTTATCGGTTTAGCAACCACATTGACAAGATCATCAATGATAGGTTTTTGGGATGTATTGCCAGTATTTATTTTGATGGCTATTGCAATTTTTATGATGGTCTACGAAGCCTTTTTCGACAAAAACTAATTTTCTACTCGTAGTGAATAATTCTAAAAATAATTATTTACCTTTTCTATTATTATTTATCCAACCAATTTTTATGGCTAGCAATTTGATAGTTGCAAGAGGAGGAGTTGAGTATGTACCACCAATTTCTTTAGCTTTTTGGAGGTGGGCAGCCGTCTTTTTAATGTTGCTCCCTTTTACTTTTATCTCATTAAAAAAAAATTTTAAATATGTAAAAAAAGAATACAAAAGAATATTTTTTATTGGATCAATGGGCTGTGGTGTTTGTGGAGCTTTTCCATTTTTAGCAGGACAAACAACGACTGTTACTAATATGGGAATTATTTATTCATCATCTCCAATATTTATAATTTTAATCTCCTGCATTTTTTTTAAAGAAAAAATAAATTTTCTTAGAATTGTTGGTCTGGCTTCTTGTTTAATAGGTGTTTTTGCTATCATTATTAAAGGTGATTTATCTCTATTAATTAAGCTTAAGTTTACAATTGGTGATTTATGGATGCTAGCTTCTTCTATTGGGTGGGCCCTCTACTCTATTTACTTATTTTACTGGAAAACTAATTTAAAAATTTTTGATAGATTTACTTTAATTGCTTTTTTTGGTGTAGTCAGCTTGCTACCATTTTATTTAATTGAAGAAGCTTTCTTTGTAAGAACCGTCTTTAATTCAGACTTTTTTATGTGGGTTTTATTTGCAGCTATCTCACCAGGAATTATAGCATTCACCTTATACACAATGGCACAAAAGAACCTTGGTGCATCAATTACTGGTTTCACACTTTATATTTTTACTGTTTATAGTGCTATTTATGGTTTTTTATTTTTTAATGAACAGCTTGAATATTACCATTATATTGGAACAGTATTAGTTTTTGGCGGTGTTTATATTGTTAAAAGAAAAGTTTAAATTAAGCCACAATCTGACCAAATAATTTACAAATTTCATTTCTATAAATAGATAGTGAAAAAATTTATTATAACATCATTTTACTTAATCTTTATTTCAAGTTCTGTAATTGCAGAAAATATAGAATCTTCAGCAAATACACTTTTTCATATAGGTCAAATGAACTCTCATAATAAAAATTTTGCCCTTTTTTTTAAAACTAGAGATAAAGCTATTTTAGCAAGAGGTGAGGATTATAATTATGTTACAGATTTTCCTCAGGATTTATATATCTATAATTATAAAACAAAAATTTCATCACCATTAATTTCATATGAATGGTTTCCTTCACAGGCAAAACACCTCTTAGAAGGTTATGACTATCCAGTTTTTCCAGAAGACTTTGCTTATTATTTGTTAAAAGATAATAATACTTTAGTCATGATTAGTGCAATTAAAAATATAAGAAAAAATTTTAAATTTGATATTGCTAATAAAAAATTAAACTCATATCCATCAAATGGTAAGTTTGATTTTATAATTTCATCAATAGCAAAAATTTGTGGGCATTCAAATCTTAAAGAAAATTATAAATGTAGTTACTACAAACCTTTAATTTCTAATAATCTAATTAATTAATTTGAGTAAATGCTTCAGCAAATTTTTCTGCATTAAAGATTTGTAAATCATCTTCTTTTTCACCAAGTCCAAGTGCAATTATTGGAAGCTTATATTTTTTAGCAAGTGCTAATAAAATTCCTCCTTTTGCAGTGCCATCTAATTTTGTCATTATCAAACCAGTAAGAGGTATAATCTTATTAAACTCTTCCACTTGATTGATAACATTTTGGCCAGAGGTTGCATCAAGTACTAGGATTACATCGTGAGGAGCATCTGGATCTATTTTTTTAGTCACATGGGCAATTTTTTTGTATTCTTCCATTAAATTTTTTTTATTTTGCAATCTCCCTGCTGTATCAATTAAAACATGATTAAAATCACCTTTTAATGCTTCTTCAATTGCTTTGTAGGCAACTGATGCGGGGTCTGACCCTTGAGTAGATTTTGTAATTTTTACATCAATTTTATTAGCCCAGCTTTCTAATTGTTCTATAGCAGCTGCTCTAAACGTATCGCAGGCAGAAAACATAACTTTGTTACCGTTAGATTTTAAAATTTTACCAACTTTTCCAATAGTTGTTGTTTTTCCTACCCCATTAACCCCTGATACTAGGACTGCGTTGAGCTTTTCTTTTTTATCAAAAAAATTCTCATTTTCCAAAGGTTTCATTAAAGTGATTATATAGTCTCTTAGAATTAAATTTACCTCATTCATAATATCTTTTTTTGGGTCAATTTTTTCTTGAGCAATAATTTTCTTAATTTCTTCAGCAGCAACAAGACCAACATCAGATTGAATCAGATATTCTTCAATTTGATCTAATGTTTTGTCATCTATTTCTTTTTTTACAATTATATCTCTTAAACCAGATGTAAATGCAGAAGCGCTTTTTTTAAAACCAATTTTAAATTTATCAAAAATTCCCATTATAATTTAATATCAATATTTTTGATATCAGACACAGGTCCTTTCATATGAATACTATTTTTCTCATCAATAGAAATTGTTAAATTACCTAATGCAAATTCTATATCTATGGTTTTTTCTACTAGATTATTAATATTAGCTGCAACAGCCGTTGCACAAGCTGCTGTACCACAAGCTTTAGTAAGCCCAGCCCCCCTTTCCCAAACTTTTACTTTTATTAAATTTTTATTCACAACTTTAGCCAGGGTTACGTTACATTTTTCTGGAAATAGTTGATGATTTTCAATTTTTGGACCAATACTTTGTAAGTCAAATGTTTCAATATCATCTACGAAAAAAACTATATGTGGATTGCCAACATTTACAGCTGTTCCACCAATATGTTTAGTGTTATTTTTATCTACAATTTCAATTTTTAAGTCTTGCGTATCTAGCTGCTCACTTAAAGGAATTTCTTGCCAATTAACTTTTGGTATACCTATTTCGGTTTCGACTAGATTACTTCCTAAGATTTTTGATTTTAGAGAGCCAGAAGCTGTTAAGAGCGTTATTTCTTTTTTACCACTCTCTCTTGATAGAAGATCTGCCACACACCTAGTGCCATTTCCACAAGCACCAGATACACTTCCATCTGAATTATAGAATTCTACATCTGCATCTATTTCTTTATTTTTCTTAATTAGAATGAGTTGATCACATCCAATGAAACTACGATCACATACTTTAATTATTTGATCTTTGTTTAAATTGAAATTCTGGCTTCTTTGATCGATAATTACAAAATCATTGCCCAAACCATCCATTTTAAATGCTTTAATATCCATAAGTAGATATTTAACTTATTTATTGACTTTTTGAACCTCTATTATAGGTTGTCTTCGTTTCCACAAAAACGTTAAATTTGTGGTGTCTTTGGAAACAAAGAGATCAACACTAGTCAGCGATATTCGCCCACTAGTGCGAAACTGCTGTGCGTAATAAATATGTTTGAAAATCTAACAAATAAATTCGAAGAAATTTTTTCTTCTTTAAAAAAAGCAGCTTCACTTGATGATAATCAAGTAGATGAAGGCTTAAGAAGTATTAGACAGGCTTTATTAGAAGCCGATGTGTCTCTAGATGTAACTAAAGATTTTATAGAAAAAGTTAAGCCAAAGGTTATGGGTCAAGAAATAATTAGATCAACCTCTCCAGGAGATATGGTTGTTAAAATTGTTTATGATGAGCTAGTAAGCCTTTTAGGTGAAAGCAACACAGATATTAATTTAAATGCAGTTCCACCAGTTCCAATGATGCTGGTAGGTCTTCAAGGTTCTGGTAAAACTACAACAACAGCAAAATTAGCCAAATATTTAGAAAAAAATAAAAAGAAAAAGATAATGATGGTTAGTCTTGATGTGTATAGGCCAGCTGCACAAGAACAGTTAAGATCATTGGGAGAGCAAAATGATATTTTAACACTACCTATTATTGAAGGGCAGTTACCAGCAGATATTTGCAGAAGAGCAGTTAGCGCTGCAAACCTAAATGGTGCAGAGATTATATTATTTGATACAGCAGGCCGAACACAAATAGATCTTCAGATGATGAGTGAGATTAAACAAATAGAAAGCATAATTAATCCAACAGAAGTATTTTTAGTTGCAGATTCTTTAACAGGACAAGTTGCTGCAGAAGTTGCAAAAGAATTTAAGAACACTGTAAATGTGACAGGTATTGTTTTAACAAGAGCTGATGGTGATGCAAGAGGTGGTGCGGCTCTTAGTATGAAATATGTTTCTCAAGTACCAATTAAGTTTTTAGGAGTAGGAGAAAAAATAGAAAATTTAGAGGTTTTTCACCCAGATAGAATAGCCAATAGAATATTAGGTATGGGAGACATCGTCTCTCTTGTCGAAAAAGCTGCAGAGGATCTTGGTGAAGAGAATATAAAAAAAGCAGAAGAGAATTTAAAAAAAGGACAATTCTCTATGGAAGATTATTTAACACAACTCAGACAAATGAAAAAAATGGGAGGCATAGAAGGAATCATGTCGTTTATGCCTGGTGTTTCTAAAATGAAATCACAAATGGATGCTTCTGGAATTGATGAAAGTGTCATTACTAAAAATGAAGCAATTATTTTATCTATGACAAAAAAGGAAAGAGGAAACCCTAAAATCATTGATGGTTCTAGGAAAAAAAGAATTGCTAATGGCTCTGGAACAGATGCGGCCACTATCAATAAATTGCTTAAGCAATTTAAAATGATGTCTGAAATGATGAAGAAGATGTCAAAAGGAAACCTGAAGGGTATGTCCGATAAAGGAATACCTCCAGAGCTATTAAATCAACTTAAATAAATAAAGGAAAAAAAATGATAAAAATAAGACTATCAAGAGGTGGAACAAAGAAAAGACCAGTATATAAAGTAGTTATAGCTGACAGTCGTCGTGCAAGAGACGGAAGATTTATTGAGAAAGTAGGATTCTTTAATCCTCTTTTACCAAAAGATAAAAAGGAAAGAGTGGGATTGGAAGCAGAAAGAATTAAATATTGGTTAGGTCAAGGTGCTCAACCAACAGCTAGAGTTGCAAGAATTTTAGGTGAAAATGATATTATCCCTATGCCTGCAAATGCTAACAACCCTAATAAAGCTATACCTAAAAAAGAAAGAAAAAAAGAAGGAGATGAAGCAGCAGCTCCAGCAGCAGCAGCTCCTAAAGTAGAAGCAGCTCCAGCAGCAGCAGCTCCAAAGGAAGAAGCTCCTAAAGTAGAAGCAGCTCCAGCAGCAGCAGCTCCAAAGGAAGAAGCTCCTAAAGTAGAAGCAGCTCCAAAGGAAGAAGTTAAATAGTTAGATTCATGTGGCAAGCTCAGATCTTCACGCTTTACCCAGATATTTTTCCAGGCCCTTTAAGTAAAGGGCTTTATGGAAAAGCATTATCAAGTAAAATTTGGGATCTAAAAGTTGTAAATATTAGAGATGCCGCAGAAGACAAACATAAGACAGTTGATGACACTCCATTTGGTGGTGGATCTGGTATGTTGTTAAAAGCTGATGTTCTAGCAAAATCAATTGATCAAAATAAAATAAAAGGTGAAAGAATTTTTTATTTATCTCCTAAGGGAAAAAAACTTGATCAAAAATTAGCACTAGAGTTATCAAAAGAAAAATCGATCAGTTTAATATGTGGTCATTTTGAAGGTGTTGATGAAAGAATATTATTATCAAGAAATATAGAAGAACTTAGTATTGGAGATTTTATTTTATCAGGAGGGGAAACAGCATCTCTTGTTGTACTAGATAGCATTTTAAGACTGTTACCTGGAGTATTAGGAAATGAACAATCAAAAAAAGATGAGAGTTTTGAGAATGGACTTTTAGAGTATCCTCAATACACAAAACCTCAAATTTGGGAGGAAAAAAGTGTTCCAGAGGTACTATTATCAGGAGATCACAACAAAATTAAAGACTGGCGTTTATCACAATCAGAGGCTATAACACGCGTCCGTAGACCAGACCTGTGGGAAAAATATAACAAAGACTAATTTAATAAATAGTAATATGAAAACAATTGAAGAAATAAACCAACACAACGTTAAAAAAATCTTAGAAGAGAAGAAGATTCCAGATTTTTATCCAGGAGATATAGTTAAAGTTGGTGTGAGAATTACTGAGGGTAAAAAAGATAGAATTCAGTATTTCGAAGGTGTTTGTATTGCTAGAAAAAATAGAGATTTAAATTCTTCATTTACTGTTAGAAAAATTTCATTTGGTGAGGGTGTTGAAAGAACGTTTCCACTATATGGAACAGTAATTGACTCAATTACAGTTATTAGACATGGAAAAGTTAGAAGAGCAAAATTATACTATCTAAGAGACAGAACTGGTAAATCAGCAAGAATTGCAGAAAGAATTAGAAAAAAAATTGGTATAGAGATTGATATTAAACCAGAAGCCGTAACTGAAAAAACTTTAGCTCCAGTAGCAACAGAAACTGAAAAACAACCTGAAGCTCCAGTAGCAACAGAAACTGAAAAACAACCTGAAGCTCAAGCAGAACAAAAAATAGAAAGTTCTGAAGAAAAAAAATAATTTTTTTTTCAATGCCTTTAACTCTTTACGATAAAATTTGGGAAGAACATCTAGTTCATCAACAAGAAGATGGGACGGCCCTATTATTTGTTGATAGACATTTAATTCATGAGGTTACGAGTCCACAAGCATTTGAGGGTCTTAGAAACTCTAATAGAAAAGTAAGACAACCAAATTTAACCTTGGCAGTAGTTGATCATAATATTCCAACTACCGACAGATCAAAAGGTATTGATGATAAGGATTCTAGAATTCAAATTGAAACACTTGATAAAAACTGCAAAGAATTTGGAGTCCAGTTATTTGGTGTTCATGATAAAAGACAAGGAATAGTACACATAGTTGGACCAGAACAAGGATTTACTCAACCAGGAACAGTAATAGTTTGTGGTGATAGTCACACTGCTACACATGGAGCTTTTGGATCATTAGCATTTGGAATTGGAACTTCTGAAGTTGAACACGTTTTAGCAACACAAACATTAGTTCAAAAAAAAGCTAAAAATTTTAGAGTTAATGTAAATGGTAAGCTTGCAGTTGGTGTTACTTCTAAAGATGTTGTTCTGCAAATAATTGGAAATATAGGTACTGCAGGTGGTACGGGATATGTAATTGAATATGCAGGAAGCTTGATCTCTGATTTGTCTGTAGAAAATAGAATGACAATTTGTAATATGACAATTGAGGGTGGAGCTAGAGCTGGACTTATACAACCCGATCAAAAAATTTTTGACTATTTAAAAGGTCGACCGATGTCTCCAAAAAATGAGAATTGGGATAAAGCAGTAGAATATTGGAAAACTTTAAAAACTGACTCTGATGCAAAATTTGATAAAGAGATAAATTTAACAGCTGAAGACATTGTTCCAATGGTAACTTGGGGAACTTCGCCTCAAGATGTGGTTTCAATTGATGGAAAAGTTCCAAACCCAGAGAATGAAAGTGATACAGATAGAAAAAATTCAATAGAAAGATCATTGAAATATATGGGATTAGAACCAGATGTTGCCATAAAAGATATAAAAATTGACACTGTTTTTATTGGCAGTTGCACAAATGGAAGAATAGAAGATCTTAGAGAGGCAGCACAAATATTGAAAGATAAAAAGAAAGCAGCCCATGTTCATGCAATGATTGTCCCAGGATCTGGATTAGTTAAAGAGCAAGCTGAACAAGAAGGACTAGATAAAATATTTATTAATGCAGGTTTTGAGTGGAGAGAGCCCGGATGCTCAATGTGCTTAGCAATGAATGCAGACAAATTAAAACCAAAAGAAAGGTGTGCATCAACATCAAATAGAAATTTCGAAGGCCGACAAGGTAGAGGTGGAAGAACACATTTAGTAAGCCCAGGTATGGCTGCAGCGGCAGCAATTGCTGGTAATCTTGATGATGTTAGAAAGTACCAAAATTAAAATGCAGAAATTTAATACACTTAAAAGTATTCCAGCTTACTTGCCAATAGTTAATATTGATACGGATATGATTATTCCTAAACAATTTTTAAAAACTATTAAAAGAACAGGACTAGGAAAAAATCTATTTTTTGAAATGAGATATGATGATGATGGAAATGAAATTAAAGATTTTTCATTAAATAATGAACCTTTTAATAATTCAAAAATATTAATTGCTGGAAACAACTTTGGTTGTGGGTCATCAAGAGAGCATGCTCCTTGGGCTTTATTAGATTTTGGTATTACATGTGTAATTAGTTCAAGCTATGCTGATATTTTTTATAGCAACTGTTTTAAAAACGGTATCTTACCAATTATTTTAGAAGAAGAAAAAATTAAAGAACTTTCAGAGTATTCAAATAGAAAAGAAGAAATTTCAGTAGATTTAAACGAGCAAAAGATTGTCTATGGAAATAGTGAGACAAAATTTGATATTGATCCTTTTAAAAAAAAATGCTTATTAGAAGGTCTTGATGATATTGCTTTGTCATTAGAAAAATCAACACAAATAGATACTTACGAAAAAAAATTAAAAGAAAATAAACCTTGGATATTTAATGATTAAAGTTAAGAAAAGAAAAATTTTACTTTTACCTGGTGATGGCATTGGACCCGAGGTTATTCAGGAAGTTAAAAAAGTCATTCAATGGTTTAATTCAAATAAATCTTTAGATTTTGAAATTGATCAAGATTTAGCAGGTGGTTGTTCTTTTGATAAACATGGAACTCCGATCACTGATGAAGTTTTTTATAAAGCATTAGAATGTGAAGTTGTAATGTTAGGAGCTGTTGGTGGTCCTAAATGGGATAATTTAGATTTTTCAAAAAAACCTGAAAGAGCATTATTAAAATTAAGAAAAGAATTAAAATTATTTGCAAATCTAAGACCAGCAATTTGCTTTGAGCAATTAGTGGATGCCTCAACTCTAAAACCAGAAATTGTTTCAGGTTTAGATATAATGATAGTTAGAGAATTAACTGGTGGAATTTACTTTGGAGAGCCAAGGGGAATCAAGCCAATAGAAAATGGTGAAAGAAAAGGTGTTAATACTCATACATATACGACTAGCGAGATAGTTAGGGTAGCGAAAGTAGCCTTTGATTTAGCTAAAAAAAGATCAAATAAAGTTACATCATGTGAAAAATCAAATGTAATGGAGGCAGGACAACTTTGGAGAGAAGAAGTTCAAGAGCTGCACGACAAAGAATATAAAGATGTAGAATTAAGTCATATGCTTGCTGACAATTGTGCAATGCAATTATTGAAAAATCCAAAGCAATTTGACGTAATTGTTACTGACAATTTATTTGGAGACATGCTTTCTGACCAAGCCTCAATGTTAACTGGGTCTCTAGGTTTATTACCATCAGCTTCTTTAGGTGCAAAAAATAAAGATGGTGAAATGAGAGCAATGTATGAACCAATTCATGGATCAGCACCAGATATAGCAGGCAAAGGAATTGCTAACCCAATTGCATCAATTTTAAGTTTTGCAATGGCATTAAGATATTCATTAGACCTAGATAATGAGGCCGATGCTTTAGAAAAAGCTGTTCAAGATGTTTTAAATGATGGCCTTAGAACTAAAGACATAATTTCTAAAGATATGAAAGAAGTATCAACATCAGTAATGGGTGATGCAATAATTTCAAAATTGCAATAATTAAAAATTTATTCTAGAGTTCCGTAATGCCAAATTATACAGCACCGGTTGAAGATATGATGTTTCTTTTTGATAAGTTGAGAAACAATAAAAATTATAATGAAATCGAAAAATATAAAGAGGTTAACTCAGAATTAGTAAAAGATATATTGGTTGAAGCAGCTAAAATTAATGAGAATCTAATTTTACCACTAGCAAAATCAGGTGATGAAAATCCATCAGTCTTAGAGAATGGAGTAGTTAGAACACCTCCTGGATACAAAGAGGCTTATACAAAATATATTGAGGATGGATGGACCTCACTTTCTTGTGACCCAAAATATGGAGGTCAAGGAATGCCAAAAACAGTAAGTGCTTTTTTTGATGAAATGCTTTCTTCTGCAAGTCTATCATTTAAGCTTTATAGTGAATTAAGTATTGGTGCTTATAATTGTATAAAACATCATGCAACAGATGTGATAAAAGATAAATATCTTCCAAAAATAGTAGAAGGTAAGTGGAGTGGCACTATGTGTCTTACAGAACCAGTGTGTGGAACTGATTTAGGTTTATTAAAAACAAAAGCAGAAGAGCAACCTGATGGAACTTATAAAATCAGTGGTCAAAAAATTTTTATTACCTCAGGTGACCAAGATCTTACAGAAAACATTATTCACTTAGTGATAGCAAGAGCCACAGATTCTCCTGCTGGAACCAAAGGTATTAGTTTATTTTTAGTTCCTAAATTTATAGTTAATGAAGATAGTTCTATAGGTTCAAGAAATGGAGTTTCTACAGGTTCAATAGAAAGTAAAATGGGTATTAAAGGATCGGCAACTTGTGTCTTAAATTTTGATGGCGCAACTGGTTATATGATTGGATCAAAAAATAAGGGTTTAAGCTCAATGTTTACTATGATGAACCTAGAGAGAATAGTTGTTGGAATCCAAGGCCTAGGAATTTCTGAAATAGCTTATCAAAACTCACTAAGCTATGCGCAAGAGCGAAAACAAGGAAAAACAAATTATAGTAAATCTGAAAATGGAGCAGACTATATCATTGAACATGCAGACATTAGAAAGTCTCTGCTTAATATGAAATCTATTATTGAAGGAGAGAGAGCATTATGTTTTTGGCTATCACAACAAACAGAAGTTAGCCTTTATCACCCAGATGAAAAAGTAAAACAAGAAGCGTCTGACATTGTTTCCTTAATGACACCAGTTGTTAAAACAATGTTTAC
The DNA here is from genome assembly GCA_905618905.1 of uncultured Candidatus Pelagibacter sp. Classification (GTDB taxonomy): domain Bacteria; phylum Pseudomonadota; class Alphaproteobacteria; order Pelagibacterales; family Pelagibacteraceae; genus Pelagibacter. Next base: position 18,810 of record CAJQTH010000033.1, read on the forward strand.
AGATATGGGTATGGAAATAACCAGTGATGCAATGCAGATTCATGGTGGTTATGGATATACAAAAGACCAAGGAATAGAGCAATTATTTAGAGATAATAGAATTACTCCAATATATGAAGGAACAAATTCGGTTCAAGCAGCAGATTTAGTTTTTAGAAAACTAGTAAATAAAAATGGTGATATAATTAATAAATATTTGGAATTGATCAAGAATGATTGCAACATTGAAAATGAAAAATTAAAACCCTTCATAGAAGAATTAAAAATACACTTAGAAATTTTATCTAAATTTACTACCTGGATTAAAGAAAAAACACAAAACTCAAAAGATGACGCAAGTGCAGCATGTAATGACTATTTAAAAGCATTAGGCTTTGTATCTATAGCTCATGCATGGATAAAAGTTTTAGAGGTAAGTTTTAAAGATTACGAACAAAATAAAAATTTTTATAATGATAAAATACAAACTGCAAATTTTTATTTCAAAAGAGTTTTACCAAGAGCTGAAAGTCATTTTAAAACTGCCACATCAGGAAGTGACTACATAATGAATTTTAAATTCAATTAACATGAGTCATTACGATACAGATTTAGATAAAAATAAGGCTAACTATGTTCCTCTATCTCCTTTAACATTTTTAGAAAGGACCAAAGATATATATCCAAACTATGAAGCATTAGTTTATGAAAGTAGATCTTATACTTGGAAAGAGGTTTATAAAAGATGTGTTAAGTTTGCTAGTGCATTAGACAAACTAGGTGTAAAAACTGGAGACACAGTTTCTATAATGGCTTTCAATACCCCTGAAATTTTTGAAGCTCATTATTCAATACCAATGGTGGGAGCTGTAATTAATGCAATTAATATAAGACTAGATCCAAATACAATAAGTTATATTTTACAGCATAGTGATGCAAAAGTTTTAATTGTAGATAGACAATTTCACGATGTAATCGAGAAAGCTTTAAAAAATGTTAAAAATAAAATTACAATTATTGATATTGACGACCAAGACATAGACACAAGTTCTTTCAAAAAAATAGGAGAATTTGAGTATGAAAATTTCTTAAATACAGGTGATGAAAATTATGAATGGAAAAAGCCTAAAGATGAGTGGGAGGCAATCTCATTAGGGTACACATCTGGGACAACCGGAAAACCAAAAGGAGTAGTTTATCATCACAGGGGTGCATATTTAATGGCAACAGGAAGTGTAACAGCTTGGAACATGCCTAATAGACTAAATTTTTTATGCGTTGTACCAATGTTTCATTGTAACGGTTGGTGCTATCCTTGGACACTGGCGATGCTGCATTCAAGGGTAATTTGTTTAAGAAACATTGATGTGAAAAAGATGTTTGAATTAATTGATAAATATGAAGTAACCCATTTTGGTGGAGCACCAATAGTATTAAATATGATTGTTAATGCTCCAAAAGAGGATCAAAAAGCTTTAAAAAGAAAAGTAAATGTTTTAACTGCGGGCGCGCCCCCACCAAGTATTATCTTTGAAAAAATGGAAAACCTTGGCTTTGAAGTGATGCATGTTTATGGATTAACCGAAACTTATGGTCATATGTTACAGTGTGCATGGAACGAAGATTGGAATACTTTAGAAAAAGATAAAAAAAATGAAATTAAAGCAAGACAAGGTGTTAGATATCCTAATACTGAAGGTGCAGTTGTTATGAATCCTGAAACCATGAAGCAAGTTCCTAAAGATGGAAAAACCATGGGTGAAATTATGATTAGGGGAAACATTGTAATGAAGGGTTATTATAAAGATAAAGAAGAAACAGAAAAGTCAATGGCTGGTGGATGGTTTCACTCAGGAGATCTAGCGGTTGTGCATCCAGATGGATATATTAAAATTCAAGACAGATCTAAAGATATAATAATTTCAGGTGGTGAAAATATTTCTTCGATTGAAATAGAAAATGCAATAGCAAATCATCCATCAGTATCTTTGGCTGCGGTTGTTGCTAAGCCAGATGAAAAGTGGGGAGAAACACCTTGTGCTTTTGTTGAGTTAATTAAGGATAAGTCTGCAGAAGAAAAAGATATCATAGATTTCTGTAGAGAAACTTTAGCAGGATTTAAACTTCCAAAAAAAGTTATATTTTGTGAGTTACCAAAGACATCAACTGGAAAAATACAAAAATTTGAGCTTAGAAAAAAATTAAAGGACTTAAGTTGATTCTTGAAATAGATGATAAAAAAGTTTTTGTTTCAGATGCAGGTCAAGGTACAGATAAAGATAAAGATACTATAGTTTTACTTCATGGAAGTGGCCTTTCTCATATTGTTTGGTCTTTAACAGAACAATATTTATCAAATCAAAACTATAATGTTCTAGCAATTGATTTACCAGGGCATGGAAATTCTGAAGGTAAAAGTTTGAGATCAATAGAAGAAATTTCTGATTGGTTAGAAAAAGTTTTTAATAAACTTAACATTTCTAAGATAACAATAATTGGACACTCACAAGGATGCTTGGAGGCACTTGAATATTTTTTTAAATACCCAAAAAAAGTTAAAAACTTAGTATTTGTTGGCGGATCATATAGAATGCCAGTTAATCAAGACTTAATTGATCTTGCTGAAGATGGAGACAATCAAGCAATTAAATTGATGATGAAATGGAGTTACGAGAACTCTAAAAAATTTATTGGAGGCAATCCTGTACAAAAAATTATTAATTCTTCGAGAGATATTAGAGAAATTTTAGCTATTGATCTTGTAGCTTGTAATAATTATAAAAATGGATCTGAAGCTCTAAAGTCAATTAATTGCCCTACATTATTTATTTTTGGTGAGTTAGATAAGATGGTTAACCTTGAAAAAGGTAAGAAATTCGCTGAACTTATTCCTAATTCAAAGACACATATAATAAAAGATTGTGGGCATATGATTATGTTTGAAAAAGCTTTTGAAATGAGAGAAAAGATCTCTGAATTTCTAAAAAAATGACAAATTTTTCAATTGCAAAATCTAGAAGACTAAGAAGTACTCCGTATACCTCAAGAATAGAGAAACAAGGAGTTACAGCATATACAATTTATAATCACATGTTGTTACCTGCTGCTTTTGGATCAATAGAAAATAGTTACAAACATTTAAAAGAGCACGTTCAAGTATGGGATGTTGCTGCAGAAAGACAAGTAGAGATTTCGGGAAAAGACTCTGCAGAATTAGTACAATTGATGACATGTAGAGATTTATCAAAATCTAAAATTGGGAGGTGTTATTATTGTCCAATAATAGATGAAAATGGAAACCTTGTTAATGATCCAGTTGTTCTAAAGCTGGATGAAAACAGATGGTGGCTATCAATAGCAGACTCGGATGTAATATTTTTTGCCAAAGGTTTAGCATCCGGACATAAATTTGATGTTAAAATTATAGAACCAGTAGTGGATATAATGGCAATACAAGGTCCGAAATCATTTGCATTAATGGAAAAAGTTTTTGGAAAAAAAATTACTGAACTAAAATTCTTTGGATTTGATTATTTCGATTTTGATGGAACTAAACATTTAATAGCAAGGTCAGGATGGTCTAAGCAAGGTGGGTATGAAGTTTATGTTCAAAATACAGAGTCAGGACAAAAATTATATGACTATCTTTTTGAAGTTGGAAAAGAATTTAATGTAGGACCTGGGTGTCCAAACTTAATAGAGAGAATTGAGAGTGCATTACTATCTTATGGAAACGATTTTGATAACAGTGATAATCCATTTGAATGTGGTTTTGATCAATATGTTAGTTTGGATAGTGATATAAATTTTTTAGGAAAAGATAAATTAAAAGAAGTTAAATCAAAAGGAGCTCAAAAGAAGTTAATGGGTATTAAAATTGATATAAAAGAAATTAGCCTCACAGGATCAAAAAATTTATATGATGAGAAAAATAATATAATTGGCGAATTAAGGTCATCTTGTTATTCACCTCATTTTCAAATGGTTATTGGAATAGCAATGATCCAGAAGTCCCACTGGGAAGTATCTCAAACCTTTAAAATTCAAATAAATGATAACACTTTTAGTGGAAAAGTTTGTGATTTACCCTTCATCTAGTATAAAAGCCTAATAACATCATGAATATAGCAATTGTAGGAGCCACAGGTAATGTTGGAAGAAAAATTATCGAAGTTCTAGAGAGAAAAAAACTTCCTATAAAGGAACTATTTTTAGTCGCTTCACCAAGAAGTGCTGGTCAAAAAATAAATTTTAATGGCAAAGAGCATGAGGTCTTTAACCTTGAAACATTTGATTTTTCAAAAATTAAAATTACTTTCTTTGCAGCAGGTGGAAAAATTTCAGAGCAATATGCTTTAAAAGTAGCAAAGCACTCAATAGTTATAGATAATTCTAGTTTTTTTAGAATGGATCCTGATGTGCCATTAATTGTTCCACAGGTAAATTCAGAAGCAATTAAGAATATGAAAAAAAATATAATTGCTAACCCTAATTGCTCAACAGCTCAGTTAGTAATTGCTCTTAAACCATTACACGATTTATTTAATATTGAACGAATAATTGTCTCGACATATCAGTCTGTTTCAGGGGGTGGAAAAAAACCTATGAACGAACTAATAGAACAAACAAAATTATCTTTAGAAAATAAAGAAATTAAATCTTTAAATTTTACTAAACAAATAGCTTTTAATGCCATTCCTCAAATCGATGTTTTTGCAGATGATGGCTATACTAAAGAAGAATTAAAAATGACTAATGAAACTAAAAAAATTCTTGGTGACAAAATAGAATTAACAGCAACTTGTGTAAGAATTCCTGTCATGATTTCTCATGCAGAGTCAGTAAATATTCAATTTGAAAAACCATTTTCTTTAGAAAAAGTTAGAGATGCCCTTAGTAAAGCAGAAGGCTGTGAGGTTTATGATAAAAGAGAAGATGGAGGATATAGTACTCCAATCGAAGCAGAAGGAAGAGACGAAACTTATATTTCAAGAATAAGAGAAGATAAAACTAATAAAAATTCATTAAATCTATGGATTGTTTCTGATAACCTACTTAGAGGAGCGGCATTGAATGCTGTTGAGATTGCAGAAACTTTAATTAAAGGTGAATTTAATGGAAAATAATAATCCTTTATCGCCACACATTCAGATCTATAGATGGCACATATCTTCTCTAGTATCTATTTCACATAGAATTACAGGAATAATAAATATAGTTGCTATAACAATAATTTGTTTTTGGATTGCATCATTATTACTAGGTGAAAATAGTTATGAGTTTACAAAGGTATTTTTAAATTCTATTTTAGGAAAATTCATAATTTTAGGTTTAACATGGTCATTTAGTTTTCAGATATTAAGTGAAATAAGACATTTAATTATGGACCTAGGATATGGGTTTGAATTAAAAGTAACAAAGATAACGGGATTAATCGTGATTATTGGTTCATTTTTTTTAACAATTTTAATTTATCTAATTGGAAAGCAATTTATTTAGCATGAATAATGTGACTAAAAAATGGCTATTAATGAGAGTAAGCTCTGTGGTGTTGATACCACTAATGACATGGTTTATTTTAAATTTAGTTTCAGTTTTCAATAAAGATTATGTTGATATTGTTAATTTTTTTTCAAATCAGCCATCTAAAATTTTAGTTTCTCTGTTGTTAGTTTTTGCCTATTTTTTTTCAGCCTTAAGTATTAGTGAGGTATTTGAAGACTATATACAGGATGAAAAAATCAAAAATGTCGCAAACAAAACTTTGAATATATTTGCTATAATAATTCCTTTAATTACAATTATAATAATATTTAATTTAAATACATGAGTTCATATAAAATTATAGATCATGAATACGATGTTATCGTACTTGGCGCAGGAGGCTCAGGCTTAAGAGCTGCTGTTGGTTTAAGTGAAGCTGGTTTAAAGACAGCCTGTATTTCAAAAGTATTTCCAACAAGAAGTCATACCTCTGCCGCTCAAGGAGGAATTTCTGCATCTTTAGGGAATATGGGTGAAGATGATTGGCGTTGGCATATGTATGATACTGTCAAAGGTGCTGACTGGTTAGGTGACCAAGATAGTATCGAGTATCTTTGTAAAGAAGCTCCAGCAGCTGTTATAGAATTAGAAAAATACGGAGTTCCATTTAGTAGAACTGATGATGGTAAAATTTACCAAAGACCTTTTGGTGGAATGACAAAAAATTATGGCAATGGAATTGTTCAAAGAACATGCGCAGCTGCAGATAGAACTGGACATGCAATACTTCATACTCTTTATGGACAAGCTTTAAAACACAACACTGAATTTTTTATTGAATACTTCGCTTTAGATTTATTAATGAAAGATGGTGAATGCAAAGGTCTTATTGCTTGGAATTTAAATGATGGAACAATTCATAGATTTAGAGCTCACAGCACAATAATTGCAACAGGTGGTTATGGAAAAGCTTATTATTCTGCAACTTCAGCACACACTTGTACTGGAGATGGAAATGCAATGGTTTTAAGAGCAGGTTTACCATTACAAGATATGGAATTTGTACAATTTCATCCAACAGGAATTTATGGACATGGAACTTTAATTTCTGAAGGTGTTAGAGGAGAAGGTGGCTATTTAGTTAATTCAAAAGGTGAAAGATTTATGGAGCGTTATGCACCAAAAGCTAAAGACTTAGCATCTAGAGATGTAGTAAGTAGATCAATGTCAATTGAGATTAATGAAGGAAGAGGTGTGGGTAAAGAACAGGATCATGTTCACTTACACTTAAGTCATTTAGACAAAAGTATTATTGAAAGTAGACTTCCAGGAATAACTGAAGCAGCAAGATTATTTGCAAATGTTGATGTAACTAAAGAGCCAATACCAGTAGTTCCCACTGTTCATTATAATATGGGAGGTATCCCAACAAACTATAAAGCTGAAGTATTAACAGGCAATGATTCTGAAACAGTTCCAGGATTAATGGCAATTGGTGAGGCTGCCTGCGTTTCTGTTCATGGAGCGAATAGATTGGGGTCTAATTCTTTAATTGACCTAGTTGTATTTGGAAGAGCCGCAGCTAGAAGAGCTGCAGAACTTGTAAAACCAGGAACCCCACATGAAGATATAGGAGAGACTGAAACAGAAAAATGTTTAGAAAGATTTGATAAATTAAGAAACTCTAATGGTGAAAATAGTACTGCAGAACTTAGACTTTCAATGCAAAAAACTATGCAATCAAAGTGTGCTGTTTTTAGAACAGAAAAAACACTTAAAGAGGGTGTTGATGATATTAGAAAAGCATACGATGGAATGGAATCAATTTCTGTAAAAGATAGGTCACTTGTTTTTAACACTGATTTAGTGGAAACATTGGAGTTTGATAACTTGATAAGACAAGCAATTACAACAGTGGATTCTGCTTATAATAGACAAGAGAGCAGAGGCGCACATGCAAGAGAAGATTTCCCAAAAAGAGACGATGAAAAATTTATGCAACATACTATTGCTTGGTGCAATGGAAAAGATTCAAAAATTGGTTATAGACCAGTTACTAAAACAACTTTAACAAATGAAGTTCAATACTTTCCACCACAAGAAAGAGTTTACTAGTGGTTCAAATAAATTTACCTAAAAATTCAGAAGTTCAAAAAGGTATCTATTATCAAGATAAAACTGGATCAAAAAATATCAGAAAAGTAAATGTTTATAGGTGGGATCCCTCAAATGGAAAAAATCCAAGAGAGGACACTTATGAAGTTGATATGGATAACTGTCCTTCAAAAGTATTAGATATTTTAAATAAGATTAAAAACGAAATTGACCCGTCATTAGCTTATCGGAGATCTTGTGCACATGGTGTTTGTGGATCTTGTGCAATGAATATGGATGGTAAAAATGGTTTAGCATGTACAAAACCTCATTCAGAAATTGAAGGCGATATAAATATTTATCCACTACCTCATCTAAAAGTTAAAAAAGATTTAATTGGGGACTTAAGTGGATTGTATAAACAATACGAATCAATTGAGCCTTGGTTGAAAACAAACACAAAAGTTGAAACTACAGAAATTATTCAATCTCAAAAAGATAGAAAAAAATTAGATGGTGCATATGAATGTATCATGTGTGCATGTTGTTCTACTTCTTGCCCAAGCTATTGGTGGAATGAGGATAAATTTTTAGGTCCCGCAGTTTTGCTTCAAGCTTATAGGTGGATAGTAGATAGTAGAGATGATGAAAGAAAAGAGAGATTAAAAAAAGTAGCTGATGAACTTAAGTTGTATAGATGTCATACTATTATGAATTGCACCAATGCTTGTCCCAAGGGATTAAATCCAGCAAAAGCCATAGCTGAATTGAAAAAAATGCTTGCAACAAGCTAATTACCCCTTTAAATAACACCATTTATGAATTTATTAGAACATTTTGTTGGTGGAAAGCTAATTTCAGGCTCATCTGACAGAAAAAGTAAAATTTTCAATCCTGCAACGGGTGAACAAGAATCCGAAGTAAGGTTAGCTAGTAAAACTGACCTTGATCAAGCTGTAGAAGTAGCAAAAAAAGCTTTTGAAACTTGGTCACAGAAACCTCCCCTTCAAAGAGCAAGAGTGATGTTCAAATTTAAAGAGTTAATAGAAAAAAACACTGACGAACTTACAAAATTAATAGTTTCAGAACATGGTAAAGTTTATGAAGATGCCAAAGGTTCTTTAACAAGAGGATTAGAAGTAGTTGAGTTTGCATGTGGAATTCCACATTTACTTAAAGGAGAATTTTCAGAAAATGTAGGAACTAATGTGGATAGCTGGTCAATGCGTCAGCCACTTGGAGTAGTTGCTGGTATTACACCTTTTAACTTTCCAGCAATGGTACCGATGTGGATGTTTCCTATAGCTATAGCTTGTGGAAATACATTTATTTTAAAGCCATCAGAAAAAGATCCATCTTGTCCACTAAGACTTGCAGAACTTCTAACAGAAGCTGGATTACCAGATGGTGTTTTTAATGTTGTTAATGGAGATAAAGAGTCTGTTGATGCAATCTTAACAAACAAAGATGTCAAAGCTGTAAGCTTTGTAGGTTCAACACCAATTGCTAAATATATTTATGAAAATTCTGCAAAAAATGAAAAAAGAGTTCAAGCTTTAGGTGGTGCAAAAAATCATTTAGTTGTAATGCCTGACTGTGATCTTGATGGTGCAGTAAATGGATTAATGGGTGCTGCGTATGGGTCAGCTGGAGAAAGATGTATGGCTCAATCAGTAGCAGTAGCTGTAGGAGATATAGGTGACGAACTAGTTGAACGTTTATCAAAAAAAGCTGAAGCTTTAAAAGTTGGACCTGGCATGGATAAAACATCTGAGATGGGTCCATTGGTTACCAAAGAACATCTAGAAAAAGTAAAAGGTTATGTTGATCTAGGTGTTGAAGAAGGTGCTAAATTAGTTGTTGATGGAAGAAATATAAAGCTTCAAGGTTATGAAAATGGTTTCTTTATTGGGGGCTGTTTATTTGATCATGTTCAAAAAGATATGAGAATTTATAAAGAAGAAATATTTGGACCAGTTTTATCAGTAATAAGAGTTAAAACTTTCGAAGAGGCAACAAAATTAATTAATGACCATGAGTATGGAAATGGAGTAAGCATCTACACGAGAGATGGTGATTCAGCCAGAACATTTGCTAGTAAAATTCAAGTTGGTATGGTTGGAATCAATGTTCCAATACCTGTGCCAATGGCCTTTCATAGTTTTGGTGGATGGAAAAGATCATTATTTGGTGACAGCGCAATGCATGGAGCTGAAGGAATTAAATTTTATACAAAACTTAAAACAGTAACCTCAAGATGGCCCTCTGGAATAAGATCTAATCCAGAATTTATCATGCCAACAATGAAATAAGGAAGAAAATGAAAAAAATATCTTTAATAGGTGCAGGTCAAATTGGAGGCACTTTAGCTCACTTAATTGGAACCAAAGAAGTTGCTAATGAAGTTGTATTGTTTGACGTTGCAAGCGGAATAGCTAAAGGTAAAGCTTTAGATATTGCTCAATCTTCTTCTGTTGATGGCTTTAATGTAAAATTTTCAGGAACAGACAATTATGAAGATATAAAAGATTCTGATGTAATAATAATCACTGCGGGCGTTCCAAGAAAACCAGGAATGAGCAGAGATGATTTACTAGGTATTAATTTAAAAATTATTAAACAAGTAGCAGAAGGTATTAAAAAAAATGCACCTAATGCATTTGTTATATGTATTACAAATCCACTAGACGTTATGGTAATGGCCTTTCAAAAATTTTCAGGCTTACCAGCAAACAAAGTAGTTGGAATGGCTGGAATTTTAGATAGCTCAAGATTCAAATTATTTTTATCTTTAGAGTTAAACGTTCCTGTAAAAGAAATTGAAGCAATGGTTATGGGAGGTCATGGAGACACAATGGTTCCCCTACCAAGGTTCACAAAAGTTTCAGGTAAACCATTACTAGACTTAGTTAAAGAAGGAAAAATATCTCCAGAAAGATTAGAAGAAATTAACCAAAGAACTAGAGATGGAGGAGCTGAGATTGTTAAATATTTAGAAAAAGGTTCTGCATTTTATGCACCAGCAGCTTCGGGAGTGCAAATGGCAGAAGCATATTTAAAAGATGAAAAAAAATTACTTCCATGTGCAGTTCATTTGAATGGAGAATATGGAGTTAGTGATGTTTATGCCGGTGCACCAGTAATAATTGGTAAAGATGGTGTTGAAAAAATAGAGCAAATAGACTTGGATGAAAAAGAAAAAAAAGAATTTCTGCACTCGATAGATGCTGTGAAAGCATTATGGGAAGCTGCATCAAAAATAGACCCAGATCTATCTAAATAAATCATGAACATTCATGAACACCAAGCAAAAAAAATCCTAAAAGAATATGGGGCAGTTGTGCCAGAAGGTGTTTTTGCATTCACAGTTGATGAGCTGATTGAAAAATCAAAATTACTAAAAACAGAAAAGTTTGTACTAAAAGCCCAAATCCATGCTGGTGGAAGAGGCAAGGCAGGAGGTGTAAAAATTTTAGATACCATTGAAGAGTTAAGCGTTGCTGCAAAAGAATTATTGGGAAAAAAACTTGTGACACATCAAACTGGCCCTGAAGGTAGAGAAGTAAAAAGATTATATGTGGAAGTATCTTCCAATATAGATAAGGAATTTTACCTATCGTGCTTAATCGACAGAGCAAGTTCAAAAATTGTATTTATTTCCAGTGATCAAGGTGGAATGGATATTGAAGAGGTTGCGGATAAAACGCCTGAAAAAATTATAACAACAAAAGTAGATATTGTTAATGAAATCTCAGATGCTGATTGCGAGAAGATAATTAAAATTTATAGCTTAACCGATGATGCTAAAAAGCAAGCAATAGCACTAATTAAATCAGTATATAGTATGTTTCTAGGCACCGACGCTAATATGGTTGAGGTTAACCCACTAATATTAACTAAAGAAAAAAATATAATCTGCTTAGACGCAAAGGTTAATTTTGATTCTAACGCGCTATTTAGACATCCTGAAATTATAGAATTAAGAGATTTAAATGAAGAAGATCCAGCAGAAATAGAAGCGAGCAAACATGATCTTGCTTATATAAAATTAGATGGAAGCATTGGTTGTATGGTTAATGGAGCAGGTTTAGCGATGGCAACAATGGATATAATTAAATTATATGGCGAAGAGCCAGCAAATTTTTTAGATGTTGGTGGTGGAGCTTCAAAGGAAAAAGTTTCTGCTGCGTTAAAAATAATTCTTTCAGATAAAAACGTAAAAGGCATATTAATAAACATTTTTGGTGGAATAATGAGATGTGATGTTCTTGCTCAAGGTGTTGTTGATGCTGCTAAAGAGATAAATATAAGCGTTCCATTAGTAGTTAGACTTGCAGGAACAAACTTTAAAGAAGGAAAAGAAATTTTAGATAATTCAGGATTAAAATTAATTTCAGCAGAAAATTTAGATGATGCTGCACAAAAAATAGTAGAGGCTATAAAATAGAATGTCAGTTTTAATTAATAAAAATACAAAAGTTATATGTCAAGGTTTCACAGGTGCACAGGGTACTTTTCATTCTGAACAAGCATTAAAATATGGAACAAATCTTGTAGGTGGAGTTACTCCCAAAAAAGGAGGACAAAAACATCTTGAACGTCCAGTATTTAATACTGTAGCTGAAGCTAAAAAAGAAGTTGGTGCTGATGCAACTATGATTTATGTGCCAGCAAAATTTGCGGCAGCAGCAATAATAGAAGCTATTGATGCATCCATTGAGCTTATAGTTTGTATTACTGAAGGTATACCAATTCAAGATATGCTTCGTGTTAAACAAAAGCTAAATAGTTCAAAAAGCAGATTGATAGGACCTAACTGTCCAGGAATAATTACTCCTGATGAATGTAAAATTGGAATTATGCCTGGAAATATTCACAAGAAAGGTTCTGTGGGAATTGTTTCAAGATCTGGAACTTTAACTTATGAGGCAGTTGCACAAACAACTGAAAACGGATTAGGACAATCTACTTGTATAGGCATTGGTGGAGATCCAATAAATGGAACAAACTTTATTGATTGTTTAGATTTATTTTTAAATGATGACGAGACTGAATCTATTCTTATGATAGGAGAAATTGGTGGTTCTGCTGAAGAAGAAGCAGCTGAATTTGTTAAAAACCACAAAATAAAAAAGCCTATGGTTGGATTTGTAGCTGGAATAACGGCTCCCACCGGAAGAACTATGGGGCATGCAGGAGCTATTATCTCAGGTGGTAAGGGTGGAGCAGAGGATAAGATTAAAAAAATGGAAGAATGTGGGATCACAATTGCAAAATCGCCATCTGAACTAGGCAAAACATTATTTAATAAATTATCTAATTGAAAATTATTTATCTGATATTATATCAATAAAATAGATGTCATCATCAAAAAATCTCGAATTCGAAAAAAACTCATTTCTCAGTAAATCAAATAGTGCATTTATAGAACAAATGTATTTAAAATTTATCAATAAAGACAAAGATCTTCCTGAAAGTTGGCAGCATTACTTTGAGGGTATAGGTGAAGATCTAAGTGTGATTGCCAAGGAAATTAATGGACCATCATGGAGTATAAAACAAAAAATTGATATTGATGAAATCCAAAAAAAAATTGAAGAAGATGACAAAAAACTTTCTAATGGAAGCAATGATGCAAAAGTTAATTCAAAAGATTTAATCAAAAGCAATCTTAACTCAATTAGAGCTGTTGCATTAATTAGAGCCTATAGACAAAGGGGACATTTATTAGCAAAGCTTGACCCACTTGGAATGATGAAAACGGAGTATTTAGATGAATTACATCCTGAATATTATGGGTTCAAAAAAGAAAATTATAATGAAAAAATTTATTTAGATGGTGTCATAAATAAAGAGCACTCCACTGTAAAAGAAATATTAAGTTTTTTAAACAAAACTTATTGTGGGCCAATTGGTTATGAGTATATGCATATATCAAACCCAACTGAAAGAAAATGGCTTAGAGATAGAGTCGAGCAGGATGAGAACTCTCTTCAATTTACAAAGAATGGTAAAGAAGCTATTTTAAATAAACTTATTCAAGCTGAAGGATTTGAAAAATTTTTACATACAAAATACGTTGGCACAAAAAGATTTGGGCTGGATGGAGGGGAAAGCTTAATCCCTGCTTTAGAACAAATTATTAAAATTGCTGGTCAATCAGAAGCTAAAGAAGTTAAAATTGGAATGTCTCACAGAGGTAGACTCAATGTGCTAGCAAACGTTTTACAAAAATCATACAAAAGAATATTCAATGAATTTGCGGGAGACGTTCAAACAACAGGAGAAGAGGGAGCAGGAGACGTAAAATACCATTTAGGAGCATCGTCGGATAGAAAATTTGATGGAAATTCTGTACATGTTGGTCTTACAGATAACCCCTCGCACTTAGAAGCAGTCAATCCTGTTGTATTAGGACAGACTAGAGGAAAACAATTTTTTCATGAAGATAAAGAAAGAAATAAAGTTTTACCTATTTTAATACATGGTGATGCAGCATTTGCAGGCCAAGGTGTTGTGGCTGAATGTTTTGCAATGTCTGGCTTACCTGGCCATAATACAGGTGGAACAATTCATTTTATTGTTAATAATCAAATAGGTTTTACTACAAGCCCAAGGTTTGCAAGATCATCACCATATCCATCAGATGTTGCAAAAATGGTGGATGCCCCAATACTTCACGTAAATGGTGATGACCCAGAAGCAGTTGTTTATGCGACAAGAATTGCAACAGAATTTAGATTAAAATTTAACAGAGACGTTGTTGTTGATATAATCTGCTACAGAAGGTTTGGTCATAATGAAGGAGATGAACCTTCATTTACTCAACCATTAATGTACAAAAAAATTAGATCACATCCTACACCAGTAGAAGTATATGGAAGCAAATTAGTAAATGAAAATACACTTTCAGAGGATGAACTTAAAAGGTTTAAAACTAAATTTAAAAACTTACTAGATGATCAATACAAAAATGCAAAAGATTATAAGCCAAAAATTGAATGGTATGAGGGGAGTTGGTCAAGATATAAACCAGAAAAAGGAAAGGATAAAAGAGGTGTAAGTGGTTTTGACCAGAAAAAACTTTTAGAAATTTCAGAAAAGATTAATTCAACACCAGAGGAATTAAATTTACACAAAACTATAATTAAAATTTTAAATACTAGAAGAGCATCAGTATCAGATGGCAAAGGTATAGATTGGTCAACAGCTGAAGCTTTGGCATTTGGCTCATTA
>CAJQTH010000034.1 GCA_905618905.1 uncultured Candidatus Pelagibacter sp.
CTGATTTTTCATAAATGTATTTTGATTGATTTTACTTCATACAAAAAGCTTTATAGTGTCTATATTGGGTACAACCTGTAATTTAATAGTGTTTTTTATTAGTTTATTTAACTGAAATTAGCAGTTCAGTAATATTTTGATCTAATTTTCTTTGAAAATTCTTATCATTACCTGGATTTGCTGCACAATGCCCATAAGGTGAGTCAACAGGCCTTAATAATGATTTTTTAATAAATTTTTTTTCAAATCTATTTTCTTCTGTTCTAAAATATAAATCTTGGTTGCAGGGCATTAAAATTGTTTTTGCTCTTATTGATTTAAGCGCTTTAATATAATCACCTTTATATATTGGATTTTCACTAATATCATTTAACTGCCAAGTTTTTAATTTACTTAAAAGGTTATTAGCATCCCAATTTTTTGCATGATCGTTAGCCCAATTTTTAAGTAGATCTTCTACATTCGTAAAACCAAATTTCTTATAAAGTTTTTTTCTATAAAAATCTTGAGAGAAGGCCCAACCGGCATATACACGTCCAAAGGCTTTTAACCCTGCAATAGGTTGTTTTTTATATTTGCCTTTATTCCAATTTACATCTGCTGTTAATGCAGCTTTAGCACCTTCCAAAAATACATGATTATGTGTTGAGGTTTTCGAAGATGCACAAAAAGGAAGAATTGATTTAACCATGTCAGGATATTGAGCGG
Source organism: uncultured Candidatus Pelagibacter sp. (assembly GCA_905618905.1). Lineage (GTDB taxonomy): Bacteria > Pseudomonadota > Alphaproteobacteria > Pelagibacterales > Pelagibacteraceae > Pelagibacter. The sequence goes on from CAJQTH010000034.1 coordinate 709, forward strand.
CCCATTGATATGACTGACAACCCGCCATAGACCAACCAGTCACTAATGCAATTTTTTTTATCTTAAGTTTTTCATTTATTAATTTATGCTGACAATAAATATTATCCCAAAGTGTTATTTTGGGAAATTGAGAGCCACGTTGTAATTTAATAGTATTACTTGGTGATGTTGAGAAACCATTCCCAAACATATTTATTGAAATAATAAAATATTTATTTGGATTTATTGCCCTATTTTTTCCAATAAAACCTTCATTACGAATATGAGTACCTGTATAAAAAGTTGGAAGTACAATTACATTTGATTGATCTTTATTAAGTTTGCCATAAGTTTTATAAATTAATTTGGCAGACTTCAAGATCTTGCCAGATAAAAGTTTAACATTTCCTAAGTTAAACTCCTGATATTTTTTCATTAATAAAGTCTAAGATACTCTTTTACTTCCCAATCTGTAACTGCCTGATGATATCTTTCCCATTCATCATTTTTATAGGCAAGTAACGATTTTTTCATTACGGGACCCAAAACTTCATCAGTCAATTTGTCATTTTTGAGAGCTTCAATTGCAGCTAATAAATTTTTTGGAAGTCTTTTAATTCCAAGTTTTTTAAATTCACTCTCAGACATATTATATAAATCCTGATCAGTAGGCTCTCCTGGATGTATCTTATTTTCAATTCCTTCAATTGCTGCTGAAATTGTCATCGAAAGTGCAAGATAAACATTCATTGTCATATCTGCTGCTCTATTTTCAATACAATATCTATTTTGAGGTAATCTAAATTGTGCAGACCTATTATTATGTCCATAAGTAATGTTTGTTGGAGCCCAAGTTACAGTTCCACCTTCAAAACCACCAACTCTTGGTACTAATCCGTTGTATGAATTTACCGTAGAGCACGTAATGGAAGTTATTGCTTCAGCATGTTTCATTAATCCACCAACAGCAAAGATCGATTCTTTAGACCATTTATTCCCACCATCAAATACATTTTTTCCATTTTTATCTACCATTGAAAAATTAATATGAGCTCCTGATCTCCAGTCACCTATGGTCGGTTTTGGCATAAAGGTAATAAACATATTATTTTTTTTAGCTATTTCTTTTAAAAGAATTCGAAGAAAAACTAATCTATCTCCCATCTCTAAGAGGTTGGTATAGTGAAAATCTAATTCAAATTGAGAATAGGCTCCTTCTGCCACAACATCATGGATCATCCAACCTAGATCATTTAAAATATCTATTAGCTCTTTTAAAAAATGCATAGAGTCTAGTGTATGTTCTACATCATAACCAAAAGCTTGTCGTCTCGGCCTAAGACCCCTGATTGGATCATTATCAATAGCTTTAACAGGTTGGCCATTTTCATCATACTTCATTGCAATAAACTCAGGCTCGATACCAGCCATTCCTTTATATCCCGCATCTTGAGCTTTTTGCATTGCGCGCTTTAAAGCTTGTCTAGGACAAACATTATACGGTTTATCCTCCCAAAATAGATCTGCAAAAATAATAGCAGTAGTAGTGTCCCATGGACAAATATAAACAGCATCTAAATCTGGTAACATGACCTGATCAGAGTCTGCGGGAGTAAGCTCAGGCACAAAAGAGATAGAATGAACGGCAAACTGAGGCCCTTTACCTAAACATAATGGTTCAAAATCAGTCATTGGTACAGGCTTTGATTTTGGTATGCCATGGAGATCAATCCAGCTGGATAAAATATACTTTACACCAGCAGCTTTTAATTTTTTATGAACAGAAGGTATTTTTTTTCTATTACGTTCAACTGCATCTTTAAAGTTTTCATAATAAATTTTTTCATTCTTACTCATATTGATCTCTTTTAGTTTTACTATTGTGGCATATCTTCAGGGTCAATTCCAGGTACAAATGTAATACCAGCTTGCTGTTTCCAATCATGAGGATAAGCAGCGTAAAATATTACACACTTTTCATCACATTCATAAGCAATATGATTATCTTTTGGAATATAAAGCACATCTCCAGGGTTACAAATATAAGACTCACCATTACATGTAAGGCGAAAAGTTCCTGTCATACAATAGATGATTTCATCACAAGTTAAATCCCATGGTATAGAAGCTTTGTTTAAAAAATTTAAACCTCCACACATTGTGTTACTCACCTTACTGGTCACAAAAGGCTTAATATAGCTTTTTCCTGGCTCTAAAGTATGAAGTCTATTTTCAATATCTTTAAATTTATATAATTGAGGTTTTTTTGACATTTATCTTCCCTTTCTATTTATACTTTTACTGGTTCATTTAACTCGACTTTGTATCCATCTGGATCTTCACAAAAAGCTATTATTCTAGTTCCATGTTTCATTGGACCTGGTTTACGCGTAATATTTATGCCTAATTTTGTAAGATCATCACAAGCTTTGTAAACATCTGGTGTTTCTATGCAAACATGTCCCCATCCATTACCTTTGTCATACTCATCTTTTTGTTCCCAATTACAGGTTAGTTCTAAACAAGGTGATTCTGTTTCAGGACCATAACCAATAAAAGCATTAGTAAATTTCCCGTCTGGATAGTCTGTTTTTCTTAAAATTTTCATCCCTAAAGTTTTACAATAAAAATCAAAAGACGCTTCTAAATTTTTAACTCTAATCATAGTATGAGCAAGTCTGTAACCCTCCAGGTTAATTTCTTTAGACATTTTTTACCCTTCTTATTATTTTAAAAGATCTTTTAATAGAATTAATTATAAGTTTTTGAAATGCTTGAACTCCTTTTTCCCATACAGGAGATAAAAGCCCACCATTATAGGATGCTGGAGAAGATCTACCTTCTTGTAATCTTTCACACATTTCATGATCTTCTTTATGAACACTCCACCAAATATCCTTAGTTGCTTGAATTTCTTTTTTAGTCATCATTTTATTATCTATAGTATAGATTATTCTTTTTTGTGAGGTTATGCCTGGACTTATAGGAATATTTAAATAAACACCAACTTGATTTGGATAATAAGTCCCCATTATAAAATTTGGAAAAAGCGATAAGTATCTTGAGGTAACAGATAAAGCATTGTAATTTTTTTCATCTTCTTGCGCAACATCAACACCGCTTCCATAACACTTACCATCAACAAAGGTGTAATGATCTTTTAATGGTTGATTTGTTGTTTCTTTATGCACAAATTGAACATGATAAGGCTCAATGAAATTTTCAATAAGAAATTTCCAATTAGTATTTATTTTACCAAAATCTAAAGTCGCAACGTAATTTAATTTTGTTAAATCAATATCATTAAATCTTTTTATAAGTGGTTTAGCATATTCTTCAAATTTTTTTGCCTTTCCATTAAAGTTTATAAAGATCCAATCATGCCAAATATGAGTTCTAATTGGCTTTAATCCATGATCTAAAAAATTAAAACCTTTAGGTTTATGTTGATTTGTACCACCTATATGTGGCGCAGCCTTTAATTGTCCTTTTAAATTATAGCTCCATGCATGATAAGGACATTTAATAATTTTTCCTACATTCTTTTTTTCATCAACCAGTTTCAAACATCGATGACTACACACATTATGAAAAGTGGAAATTTTGTTTTCTAGATCTTTAACAAGAAATATAGGCTTACCTGCAATGGATAAAGGAATTATATCACCAGGATTTTTAAGTTCATGAACTAGACCAACAAATAACCAATCATCAGATAAAACTGTATTACATTCTTTTTTCCAAAAACCATCATCAGTATAAGATTCTGCGGGTAGTCCATATATAGTATTTAAATTCTTAGCTCTTTTAATTCTAGTAAAGTTTCTCTGTTTAGGCATCTGCTGTATTATAAATAAGTCCCGTTGTTATATTCAAAACCTTATTTGAGAAAATTAAAGTTTACAATAAAATAGTTTCAGAGAACTGGTAAATTGGACCAAGAAATTTAGAGTATTAAAATATGTAACCAAACTGTTCCTGGTGATTTAATTGAGCATTTTAAAGGTATTTATGAAATCAGGTCTCAGAATATACTCAGAATTATCTAAAAATTTAATTTTATTTAAGACTTTGATACCATAAATAACCCTACCAACTGGAGTATATTCACCATCATACAATGGCTCATCCACAAGTATTATAAAAAATTGACTATCTTCTGTATTATTTTTAAAAGTTCTAGCCAAACCAACACTTCCTTTTGTGAAATTAAATTCATTTTCTAACTCAGAATTGATAGTTCCTAATCCAGATTGACCAGTTCCTATTTTTCCATAATCTAAACTATTTCTTTTACCAAACTCTAAATCTCCAGCTTGAATTAATTTATTTTCAATTACCCTGTGAAAAGCAACACTATCATATCTATTAGTTCTTATTAATGTTTTAAACCTTTCAACTGCATTGGGAGATACATCTGGATAAAGTTCTATTATAACATTTCCACACGGGGCATTAAGTATTGCTATATTCTCTGGATTGCTAAATTGAATATCGTTTGGATTATAATTTTTGACAAATAAACATTTATTTTTAATAATTATATAAGAAGTCAAAGAAAACATTGCTAGGATCATTAAAAAAATCAATAGAATTTTTTCGGATATGGAGGCCCTAATTTTTTTTATCATTTCCTAGAATTTGAAAGTTTTATCCACCTTCAATATATTTTTTATTATAAATTCTTTTTTTCTTTGAAGAATTGAATCATTGTTAGGAATATTTATACCAAACATTATATGTGAAAAAACTTCTGCCATATCCTCTGAGGGTGTTGTCTTTGAGTATTCTGTTAAAAATCCATCTGTATCAATATATGTATTAAGATCAATTTTATCAGTACATGTTGAACAATCAGCATATTGAAAACCTTTTTTATTAAAATCCATCCATTCTTCTTCATTAAAAATTTCTTTGTGCTGAAGATGCATTACATGAAAAACTTCATGATGGATTACTCTTTCAAAGTAATCTTCATTAAATTTAATATCGAGTATTAACGTTTTCATTACATTATCCGGAATACCAGCTGTATATAATTCTGAAATTGATAAATTTTCACACATAACAATATATTTGAGGTTAATTTTTTTTAAAAAGTCATAAGAATATCTGCTAAGATTTTTATGAATAATTTTATATTTTACCTCTAAATCTTTCTTATTTGAATCTGAACAAACAATATTTTTTTGAGTACCTAGCCTAAAAGGTCTGGCAGCATAAAAATACTTAAGTTTATTTTTTGTATTTATTTCATAAATCTCTAGATTGGGTATTTTGATGAGATTATAAATGGTATTAGCTTTTAGTGGGGTAATAAAAATAATTAATAATAAAAAGGCTTTAATTAGGTTCATAATTTTAAAGATAGAATATATTCCATTGTCAAAGAATGTGGTACATTTTATTTATAAATGAAAAAAGATAGAAATAAAAACCCAATTCAACCTGTTAGTGGAACAAAAGTTCCAAGATTTGCTGGGCCATCTACATTTGCAAGACTACCAGAATTAAGAGATGTTAAAAGTTGTGATGTCGCTATTGTTGGAATTCCATTTGATGCTGGCACAAGTTACAGACCTGGAGCAAGATTTGGTCCAATGAGCATTAGGCAAGCATCTAGACATTTGAGAACTAACTATCACCCGAGTTATGATGTTGAACCTTTTAAAGTTCAGCAAGTAGCTGACGCCGGAGATATAACTTGTAACCCATTCAATATAAATGAGGCTATTAAACAAATAGAAGAAGGTGCCAATGAATTATTAGATAAAGTAGGTGGTATTATTAGTTTAGGTGGAGATCATACAATAGCACTTCCATTACTAAGAGCAGTAAACAAAATGAATAATGGACCGGTTGCTTTAGTGCATTTTGATGCACATTTAGATACCTGGGATACTTACTTTGGTGCACCATATACACACGGAACACCCTTTAGAAGAGCGAGAGAAGAAAATTTATTTTTAGATGATGCTTCTATGCATGTTGGTATTAGAGGACCACTTTATAGTAGAGACGATATTAAAAATGATGAAGAATTTGGTTTTAAGATTATTCACTGTGATGAGTTTCAAACACAAGGTACAGATAAAATTGCCGAAAGAATTAGAAAAAGAGTTGGTAACAACCCACTTTATTTGTCTATTGATATAGATGTTTTAGATCCAGCTTTTGCCCCAGGTACAGGTACACCTGAAATTGCTGGTATGACCACAAGAGAGATGGTTAATGTTCTAAGAGGTTTATCTGGTTTAAATCTTGTTTCTGCTGATGTTGTTGAAGTCTCCCCAGCATATGATCATGCTGAAGTTACTTCATTAGCTGCAGCAACAATTGTTTATGAATTAACAAATTTATTTGCAAAATCATAAAGAAAGGATAGTTTCTGAAAATGCTAGATAAGAAAAAATTTTATATCAATGGTGAATGGGTTTCCCCAAAAAAACCAAATGATTTTAACGTAACAGACCCGTCAACCGAAGAGGACTGTGCGGTTATATCTTTAGGCGGAGTAGAAGATGTAAATGATGCAGTAAGTGCTGCAACTAAAGCTTTTGAAACATGGGCGTTTTCTTCTAAAGAAGAGAGATTAAAATATTTAGAAGCCTTATATGACGTTTATAAAAAAAGATGGGCTGATATGGCTAAAGCTATAACTCTTGAAATGGGAGCACCAATTGATTTTTCAACTCAATTGCAAGCTGGAACTGGAGCTAGTCATATAAAATCTTATATAAAAGTTTTAAAAGAATATACGTTTGAAGCAAAGTTAGGAGAGCACGCTCTTAATAATAATATTTTACATGAACCAAAAGGAGTTTGTGCGTTAATTACTCCATGGAATTGGCCAATGAACCAAACTTGTTTAAAAGTAATTCCAGCAATCGCTGCAGGATGTACAATGGTACTTAAGCCATCTGAAATAGCCCCATTATCATCGATGATTTTAGCAGAAATGATTGATGAAATTAAATTACCAAAAGGTGTATTCAATTTAGTAAATGGAGATGGTGCGGTTACTGGAAATGCATTAACAAGTCACCCTGATGTAAACATGGTTTCATTTACAGGTTCAACTAGAGCAGGCGCTTTAATCTCTCAAAATGCAGCAAGTGATTTTAAAAGAGTTAGTCTTGAACTTGGTGGAAAAGGAGCAAACATTATATTCAAAGATGCAGATGCAGAAGCTGTTGAAAGAGGTGCTCTTAGATGTTTTAGAAACTCGGGACAATCTTGTAATGCTCCAACAAGAATGTTGGTCGAAAAATCAATTTATGCAGATACTGTTGAAAGAGTAAAAAATTTTGCTAACTCAATGAAGGTTGATGTTGCAACAAAAGAAGGTGATCATATTGGACCTGTTGTTTCAAAAGCTCAGTTTGATAAAATCCAAGCTTTAATTCAAGTTGGTATTGATGAAGGTGCTAAATTAGTTGCTGGTGGAACCGGTAAACCAGATGGACTTGATAAAGGATATTTTGTTAAACCTACTGCTTTTGCAGATGTTAATAATCAAATGCAAATTGCAAGAACAGAAATATTTGGTCCTGTTTTATCAATTATACCTTTCGAAACTGAAGAAGAGGCTATTGCTATAGCCAATGACACTCCTTATGGATTATTAAATTTTATCCAAACTCAAGACCAAGAAAAAGCCAATAGAGTTGCTAGAAAACTAAGGTCAGGAATGGTAGATATTAATGGAGCCGGTTTAGCACCTGATGCTCCTTTTGGTGGATACAAACATTCAGGTATTGGCCGTGAAGCTGGAAAATTAGGACTTGAAGAATATCTTGAAGTTAAAGTTGTTAGTGGTTGGAACGACTAATTTACAATAGAATTACCTTTAATTCCCTCAAGTAGATTTAAACATTTTTTAAGTTCATCAAGAATTATGAATTCATCAATTTTATGTGCTTGATCAATTGATCCTGGACCACAGACCACTGTACTAATCCCAATTTCTTGAAATAAGCCCGCTTCAGTTCCAAATGAAACAACTTGTCTAGAATTATCACCTGTCAAACTTGAAATTAATTCGCAAGCATCTGACTTATCTTCTCTATCAAACCCAACTATCTCACCAATAATATCTTTTTCAATTGAGGCATTAGGAAAAACTTTTTTCATCTCAGGTAATAACACTTCATTTGCATACTTATCAATTTCTTGATTTAAAAATACAGCATCTTCTTTAACAACTGGTCGTGTTTCCCAATTAACATGACATTTGTCTGCTATTACATTGTGAGCAATGCCACCAAACACACCACCAATAGAAAGAGTAGAGTGAGGTGGGTCAAAAATAGAGTTTTTAGGTGCTCTACTTTTAAGTTTCTCTCTAAGTTCAATTAATTTATTTACATATCGTGATGCATATTCAACAGCACTTACACCTTTATGAGGTGCCGAACTATGCCCAGCTAAACCTTTAAAATAAGTTGTGTATTCATAACATCCCTTATGAGCATCAATAATTTTCATATTAGTTGGTTCACCAATAATACAAATACCATCTTTAATACCTCTTTTTTTTAATTCCTCTATTAGTATAGGAGCACCTTGACATGCCGTTTCTTCATCGAATGTAAATGAAAAATGAATGTCTCTATCTAAATTTGATTTAGAATAAACAGGTGCATAAGCTAAAGCACAAGCAATAAAACCTTTCATGTCACATGAACCTCTCCCATATAATTTATCACCTTTAATAGTTGCAATAAAAGGATCAGAACTCCAACCCTTTGACACAGGAACAACATCAGTGTGGCCTGATAAAATAATTGGCTTCTTATTATTTGAATTTTTAGCTTTTAGTGTAGCAAATAAATTTACTCTTTTTTTTTCATCATCATAAGTTCTAAAAGAAGTAGCACCTAACTTTTTTAAGATATCATCACAATAATCAATTAATGAGCTATTATCTTCTCCAGATATTGTTTTGAAGCCAATTAAATCAGTTAAAATTTTAACTGATTTATTAAATAATTGATCTGAAATATTTTCTGTACTCATAAATAACATCTATTATATATTAAATACATGAAAGAACAAATAACCTATGATGACTTTGATAAAACAGATATTAGAATTGGAACCGTAATATCAGTTAAAAAAAATGAAAAAGCCAGAAAACCTTCCTTAGTTATTGAAGTGGATTTTGGAAAAGATATAGGTGTTAAGCAATCATCTGCGCAAATTACCCATTATTACAATGAAGAAAATTTAAAAGGCAAACAAGTTATTGGTGTTTGTAACTTTCCAGAAAAAAATATTGCTGGTGTAGTTTCACAAGTTCTTATTTTAGGTTCGATTGATAAAGAAGGTAAAGTTATATTAGTTCACCCTTCTCAAGAATCTGAAAACGGTCTTCCAATAGCTTAATTTTTTTATGCATCCAGAATTATTATTATTAATAGGAATTTCTCTATCATTGGGATTTACACCAGGACCAAATAATGCTGTTGCTGCATATTCAGGTTTTAATTTTGGTATCAGAAAAACCTTACCATTAATCTTAGGAGTTGGCTTTGGTTATACAACTTTAATTATATTAATTAATTTTGTTTTAATAACAACTTTCAAAAATTACTCAATCATTCAGGAAATTATCAGAGTTCTTGGAACAATTTTTTTAATTTATCTAGCTTATAAAATTTCATTTTCAAAAATTTCTTCAGATGGGCAAACAGAAAATCCAGTAAAATTTTTTGATAAATTTATCTTTCAATTTATAAATCCAAAAGGAGTAATGGCTGGAATTACATTGAGTTCAAATTTTGTAGAACAAGGGGAAAACTACTTAAATCACTCTATTTGGGTAATTGTAGTTTGTAGTGTAACAGCATTTTTAAGTATCACTTCGTGGACATTTTTAGGCAAGTTTTTAAGGAAATTTGCTACAAATAATAATTTTATTAAACGATTTAATTATGCTATGTCATTGCTACTTATCGTTTGTATAATAGGGTTCTACATCTAAAACTAAATGAAACCAGGAAATAAAAATTCATATAATTCATTAAAATCTATCAGTATAAATGATACTGAGTACAAATATTATTCCTTATCAGAAGCAGAAAAAAATGGTTTGGATGGAATTTCAAAACTTCCAAAATCTCTTAAAGTCTTATTAGAAAATTTATTAAGATATGAAGATGATTTATCTGTTACCAAAAGCCAAATAGAGGCAATTAAGGAATGGTTGAAGACAAAAAAATCATTAACTGAAATAGCTTATAGACCTGCTAGAGTTTTATTGCAGGATTATACTGGAATACCAGCAGTTGCTGATCTTGCAGCTATGAGAGAAGCGGTTAAAGAAAAAAATAAAGATCCAAATACAATCAACCCACTTTCTGCAGTTGACCTTGTGATTGATCATTCAGTTCAAGTAGATGAATCAGCAAATAAAGACTCTTTCGAAAAAAATGTTGATATTGAATTTAAAAGAAATGGTGAGAGATATTCTTTTTTAAAATGGGGACAACAAGCATTTAACAACTTTAGAATTGTTCCTCCTGGAACTGGGATTTGTCACCAAGTTAATTTAGAATATTTATCAAAAGTAGTCTGGTCTGAAAAATTTCAAAATGAGGACTATTTATTTCCTGACACGTTAGTTGGTACTGATAGTCATACTACCATGGTTAATGGCTTATCTGTTCTTGGATGGGGTGTTGGTGGAATAGAAGCTGAAGCTGGAATGTTAGGACAACCAATTTCCATGTTAATTCCTGAAGTAATTGGATTTGAAGTTAAAAATAAAATGCCAGAAGGCACTACTGCAACAGATTTAGTTTTAACAGTTGTAAAAATGTTAAGAGACAAAGGGGTTGTTGGAAAATTTGTTGAATTTTATGGAGAAGGTTTAAAGAATTTAACTCTTGCTGATAGAGCAACAATTGCGAATATGGCACCAGAATATGGAGCAACATGTGGTTTTTTCCCAATTGATGAAGAGACATTAAAATACTTAAGATTTTCAGGAAGAGATGAAAATATAGTTAATATAGTTGAGAAATATGCAAAAGAACAAGGTTTGTGGGCTAATGATCAAGTTGAATTTACAGATACTTTATCATTAGACATGTCTACAGTTGTTCCAACTATTTCAGGACCCAAAAGACCTCAGGATAAAGTTTTATTAACAGATGCATCCACTGGATTTAAAAAAGTTTTTAAGGATGCTACTAGCAGAAAAGAGCAACATGTTTCAAAAGTATCAGGGACAGATTATGAAATTAAAGATGGTTCAATATTAATTGCAGCTATCACCTCATGTACCAATACATCTAATCCAAATGTATTAATTGGAGCTGGATTATTGGCAAAAAAAGCTGTTGAACTTGGTTTACAAACTAAACCATGGGTAAAAACTTCATTAGCACCAGGATCACAAGTGGTTACTGACTATTTGGCAAAAGCAGGACTAAACGTATTTTTAGATAAACTTGGTTTTAATCTGGTTGGATATGGTTGCACAACTTGTATAGGAAACTCAGGACCTTTACCGGAAGAAATTGTTCAAGCCATAGACAAGGAAAATATCTATGCTGTATCAGTCTTATCTGGAAATAGAAATTTTGAAGGAAGAATATCACCACATATAAAAGCTAATTATTTAGCTTCACCGCCACTTGTAGTAGCTTATGCGCTTGCCGGTCATATGGAATTTGATTTATACAAGGAACCTCTAGGAAAAAGTAAAGATGGTAAGGATATATTTTTAAAGGATATTTGGCCATCAAATAAAGAAATTGAAGATACATTAAGAGAATCTCTTAATGCAGAAATGTTTGTTAAAAGGTATTCAAATGTTTCAGAGGGGCCTAAGCAGTGGCAAGAAATTAAAACTGAAAATACAAGTATTTACAATTGGGATTCTGGTTCAACTTATGTAAAGAAACCTCCATTCTTTGAAAATTTGTCTGATCTACCTGAGGGGTTTAAGCCTATTAAAAATGCAAGACCACTTTTGATTTTAGGGGATATGGTTACAACTGATCATATTTCTCCAGCAGGAAATATTCAAAAAGAAAGCCCGACAGGTGAATATTTTATGGAACATCAAATACTTCCAACGGATTATAACTCCTATGGATCAAGAAGAGGTAATCATGAAGTAATGATGAGGGGAACTTTTGCAAATATTAGAATAAGAAATGAAATGGCACCTGGAACAGAGGGGGGTTTTACAAAACTATATCCAGAAGAAAAAGTAATGCCAGTTTATAATGCTGTAGAGGAATATAAAAAAAGAGGAACAGACCTTGTTGTTATAGGTGGAAAAGAATACGGAACAGGATCGTCAAGAGATTGGGCTGCTAAAGGAACAAAGTTATTAGGTGTGAAAGTTGTAATAGCAGAAAGCTTTGAAAGAATTCATAGATCTAATTTAATTGGAATGGGTGTTTTACCTCTACAGTTCACCGAAGGAAACGATAGGTTAAACTTAAAATTAACTGGATCAGAGTTAATAACAGTTCTTCAAATAGAAGAGGGTATAAATGCATCAGATCATGTTCAGGTTGAAATAAAATATGCCTCAGGAGATATTAAAAGAATCAAAACTCTTTGTAGAATAGACACTAAAAACGAATTAGAGTATTATAAAAATGGTGGAATACTTCAATATGTACTAAGGAATATGATTTAGAGATGGATGAAGAGATCGCAATAATTGACACAAATGCAAGAAATGAAAAAGTAAAAAATTTTTTTATTAACAATAAGAAAAATTTACTCATAGGTACCTCAATATTGTTAATTTTAATAATAGGTTATTTTTCCTATGATGCTTTTAAAAAAAAAGAAAAACTTAATTTAGCTAAAAAATTTAACTTAACTACGATAAATTTTAAACCTAAGGAACCAGAAAACACAATTAAAAATTTAATTAATATAGTTAAAGAAAATGACGTAACGTATTCACCTCTAGCATTATATTTTTTAATAGATAACAATTTAGTAAAAGATTTAGAAGAAATTAATGTTTTATTTGATGAGTTAATTAATAAAACCAATCTAGAAAAAGAGATTAAAAACCTGAATATTTACAAAAAAGGCCTGTTTAACTCTAATTTTGTATCAGAAAATGAATTATTACAAATTCTCAACCCTATAATTAATTCAGAAAGTATATGGAAATCCCATTCACTATATCTTGTCGCTGAATATTTTTATTCAAAGAGTGAAAAACAAAAAGCAAAAGAATTTTTCAATAAGATTTTAGCATTACCTCAGGCGAATAATGAAATTAAGCTGGCATCAAAAAAAAGATTAAATAGAGATTTTAGTGAATAGTGTTTTAAAACTTTTATTAATATTTTTTTTTATAAGCAATTGTTCATTTAATCCAAATTCTAAATTTTGGACTAAAGAAACCAATATTAAAAATGAAAAAATAATCTCTAATAAAGAATTTTTATTTCAAAAAAAGGAAGTCCTTGAAAAAGAATTAAATCCAGATTTAAAGATTAAATTAGAATTAAACAATACATTTAATAATAGTTCAGAGACAACAAATAATGATGGGGTTATTGATTTTCCTAGTACCCTAAAAAAGATATCTAAATATAAATTTTCAAAAATAAAATATTTTGATCATTTTGAACCAGAAATTATCTTTCATAATAACAATTTGATATTTTTTGACAATAAGGGATCAATAATTAAGTTTGATCAAAACTCTAAGTTAATATGGAAAAAGAATTATTACAATAAACAAGAAAAAAAAAATCATCCAATTTTATTTTTTGCAAAAAATAACGACATTTTAATTGTTACTGATAGCATTTCTAAATATTATGCATTAAATATTGAAACAGGAGAAATTTTATGGACGAAATATAATAACGCTCCATTCATTTCTGATATAAAAATTAAGGACAGCAAATTTTATGTAGTAGATTCTAACAATGTCTTAAGTTGTATTTCAATAATAGATGGCTCTTTAATTTGGAAGCATAAAAGTGAAAATAATATAATTAAATCAATAAAAAAAATATCAATTGTTGTTGATAAAGAAATTGTAATATTTAATAATTCTGTAGGTGATGTTATTGCTTTGAATATTAATAATGGAAACTTAAAATGGATAACTACTACTGGAGATAAAAATTCTTCAATTAAACCATTTTTGTTAAAGTTATCACCGTTAGTTATAAATGAGAACTCTGTATTATTTTCAAATAATAATAATTTATTTTATTCTATTAATTTAGAAACTGGCTTTAACAATTGGACACAAAATATCAGCTCATATTTAAAACCTGTAATAATAAGTGAGTTAATTTTTACTATAACTACTAAGGGATTTTTGGTTGTTATAGATAAACCTACTGGAAATATTATTAGGATTACTGACGTCTTTGATAAATTTAAAGCAAAAAAAAGAAGTAAAATAAAACCCGTAGGCTTTGTACTAGGGTCTGATAATATATTGCTAACCACAGATAGCGGTAAACTTTTAGTAATTGATGTATCGACTGGTAAAACTCAGTCAATACTTAAAATTGATAATAACAAAATATCTGAACCGTTTATCTCAAATAAGAATTTGTATTTAGTTAAAAATGATTCAATTATTAAACTAAAATAAATAATGTTTCTAAAGTTACTTGATAAATTAGGAAGAAAAAAAATAGTATTAGATCGAGGACCATCTCACTCTTATTTTAATGAAGCAAAACCTTGGATGAATAGATATTATGTCTTATTAAGACATAGACCAAAATGGTTTCCATTTAATATTTTATTACACGAAATGCTAGCTGATGATCATGGAGAAGGGGTCCATAACCATACATTTCCTTACATAACAATCATATTAAGAGGAGGTTATTGGGAAACACTAAATACTGGAAGATTTTGGCGACCAGCTGGATATATTGGTTTTAGATCAGCAAATAATTTACATAGAGTAGATCTTAAACCAGGAACAAAACCTCTTACATTGTTTATATCTGGTCCTTTTGGATTAAGAAAAGGCCCCAGGTCAGAGTATGGGATAGATTTTAAAACAAAAAATGAATTTAAATAAATTATTTCTAAATTATTGTAAAAAAAATAATTTAGAAACTAATCACAATCAATTAAATCTAATAGAAGAACTGAATTTATTTTACAATCAGAATTTTAATAAATCATTTTTAAAAAAAATATTTACTAAACAAAATTCAAAAAAAGGATTTTATTTACAAGGAGAT
>CAJQTH010000035.1 GCA_905618905.1 uncultured Candidatus Pelagibacter sp.
ATAAAATGCCAAGGAAAGATTTCTTAGCACTTGTAAGTTTTTTGGATAATAATCGTGTATTTCAAGCCAAATTTTTTGTGCTTTTACGTAAACTTTATCCTCAAAATGTTTTTGGGCTAGTTCAAATTTATTTTTAGCTTCAATTTCTAACACAAAAAATTAATAGCATCTTTTTTTATTAATTTCTGCAGTTAATGAATAATAGTAGCGTAATAAGCTATAATTAATTGTTTTAAGATCAAAATTTTAAAAGAATGATTAACTTTTTTCCATTAACCATAAAGCATTTTCACTTAAGAAAAATATTTTACCATTAGATGGATGAATTTGAATATCTCTTATTCTTCCAACATTATTTTTAAATATAAGGTCTTCTTTCACATTAGTTAAATCGTTAAATATTAATTTTCTTAAAGATTTATCTTTTAAAGAAGTAACTAGCGCATGCCCATTCCATTCTTTAAACTCATTTCCTCTGTAAATTGTAATAGCACTAGTAGCTATGGAAGGTACCCAATATTGAATTGCTTTAGTAAAGCCTGGCTTCCATTTAGGACCTATAGTTGTTCCTGAATAATTTTTTCCACCCCAGCCTAAAATTTTCCATCCATAATTTTCTCCTTTTTTGACCTCTCCAAACCAATCGCCACCTCTTGCTCCATGATTACTTACATATATTTTTCCATCATAATCGGAGAGTGTTAAACCTTGTGGATTACGAACACCTATTTGATAAATTTCAGGTAGCCAGTTTTTCTTACCTTCAAATTTTGGATTATCTTTTGGAATACTGCCGTCAGTATGAATTCTAATAATACTACCAGGATGTTTTGTGGGATCTTGAGCAATCATACCTTGGCCTCTTTCACCAGCTGACGCATAAATATAATTACCATTAATCACTAATCTTGAACCAAAATGATAACCAGAATCTATAGGAGGGTTTGCTTGAAAAATATTTTTAAAATTTAATTCTTGTTTGTTAAATTGTGCTTTTGCAATTGATGTACTTGTTTTTGAATTGCCTCTATTTTCAGAATAAGAGATCCATAGAGTATTATCTTGGTAAATAATATCTAATAATCCACCTTGGCCAACTTCTAAAAAATTAAGATTATGTTTAATCTTTGTAATTTCTTTTGAAGCAACATTAACGATTTTAATTGTTCCACTTTTTTCAGTAACAATGATTTCATTATTATTAATAAATGATGATCCCCAAGGTTCATCTAGCTCTATTATTTTAGTGAATATATAATTATCGGAATAGCTTTTTGAAGTGAATAAAAGAAAGAAGATAATTAATAAAAAATATTTTTTCACTTTAAGAAAGTTTTGATCTACCACCATCAACAGCTATTATCTGTCCAGTAATCCAAGAACTTTCTTCAGTAATTAAAAATTTAGCAAGCGCTGCAGAATCTTTTCCTTCACCTAATCTTTTAAGAGGATGAGCTTTAGCAATTCCTTCTGCAATTGTAGGATTTTTTAACATTGGTTCTGCAATTTTAGATTTTGACAAACTAGGTGCTATGCAATTTACTCTAATATTTGGAGCAAACTCAGCAGCTAGTGTAACAGTTAACCCCTCAACTGCAGCTTTAGCAGAAGCAATAATTGTGTGATTAGTAAAACCTCTTTGAGCGGCAACAGTTGAAAATAAAACAACTGAACCCTTGTTCTTTTTTAAGCTTTCCTGAAATCCTTTTATAGCTTCAATGGCTGAATAAAGGTTTAGTTTCATACATTTATTCATATCAGCTTCAGTAACCATTCTTAGTGGTTTTAAATCAATAGATCCTACGCAGTAAGCGATACCCTTAATTTCACTAATGTCTGATTTTACTTTTTCTATAAATCCATCTTCTAAAACGTCAGCAACCGTATAAGAGCAGCCTAATTTTTCTGCAATAGTTTTAACTTCATTTTCATTTCTTGCTATTAGATGAATATCATTGCCTGAATTTTTCAATTGTTCAGCTAAGCTAGAACCTACAGAACCTGTCGCACCAAAAATAAGATATTTTTCTGACATATAATTTTTATTTAGTTATATTTAACCATGAAATTATTTTTTATACTTGGCAATCAATTATTTCCATTAAAATACGTAGACCGCTTCAAAAAGGACCACTCTTTTTACATGGCAGAAGACTATGAACTATGTACTTATGAAAAGCATCATAAGCAAAAGATACTGCTAT
>CAJQTH010000036.1 GCA_905618905.1 uncultured Candidatus Pelagibacter sp.
TGTATTTGCAATCGTAGGTGCTGAATATATTTTGAAATGGCTTCCTATAGGAACCCATGATTGGGAAAAGTTTGTAAAACCTGAAGATTTAATAAATATTTCTAAAAAAAATAATTTATCACTACAAGAATTAGATGGTATGAAATTTAAAATACTGGATAACAGCTGGAAAGTGAGTAGTGATACATCTGTTAACTACATAGCAAAATTTATAAAAATTTAATTAGTGTTATCTTTTATCCAAGGAAGCATTTCAGCTTCAATTCCTTCTTCTTTTAGCTCTTTAAAATCTTTCTTTGTTGCAGTTCCATAGATTCCTTTAGAAAGTTTTTTATTTTTGTAATGTATAGATCTTGCTTCATAAGCAAAATTCTCCCCAACATAATCAAAATTTTTTTTAATAAATTCTTGATATTTAGATATTGTTTTTTTTATCTCTTTATATTTATGGCTTGAAACATCTACCTTGACATTATTTTTTGATTTAAGAACATTAGGAGACATTAAAGTCTTTTCAACATTTAAGGAGTTGCATATATGACAATTAAGAAATTTTTTTTTTTTAAGCTTTTCATACTCTTTTGAGGTTGAAAACCAGCTATCAAAAGCTATCTTACAATCTTTACAGATGAGTTTGTATTTAATCATTGCTTTTTTTTAATCAATATTGAGTTAGCTTCTGTAGTCTGCATTGATGTCTATATATTTTTTAGTTAAATCCATTGTGTAAGCTGTAAAATTTTTTACACCTACGTTTAAATTTATTGTGACATCTATTGCTTTATCTTTCATATAATTTGCAACTTCACTCTCATTATAATCTTTAAAAATTTTACCTTTTTCTATAATCTTTATATTACCAAAATTAATTGATAATTTATCTAAATTTATATTTATACCAGATTTTCCAATAGCCATTATTACCCTTCCCCAATTTGGATCTTCACCAGCAATAGCAGTTTTAACAAGATTTGAATTCGCAATAGAAAAGGCTATTTTTTTTGCATCTTTTTCATTTTTTGATTTAATAACGTTTATAGTTATAAATTTATTAGCACCCTCGCCATCTGCAACAATTCTTTTAGATAAATTTAGTAGCACTGAATGCAAAGCTTGGTCGAATGATTTTATTTTTTTATCATTTATATTTTTGATTATAGGATTTTTAACTTTACCTGTTGAAAAAATTGAAACCATATCATTGGTGCTTGTATCACCATCACAAGTAATTGCATTGAAAGTTGTATTGATATTCTTCTTGAGTAATTTGCTTAAAACATCATTTGAAAGTTCTGCGTCAGTAAATATGTAGCCTAAGGTTGTTGCCATATTAGGAAAAATCATTCCCGATCCCTTTGCAATTCCATAGATTTTAACTTTTTCATTGCCAATTTTACACTCTTCCATTGCAAGTTTTGGTTTTAAATCTGTTGTCATTATTCCTAAAGCTGCCTTCAACCAAATTAGCTTATTTTGTGTGTATTTAATTTTTTTTATTAATTCTGGGATATTTTTTTTAATTTTTTCTCTGGGATATTTTTCACCTATTGTACCAGTGCAACCAAAAAGTATTTCGTTGTTTAATATTTTTTTTGGATAATCTTCATCTTCATTTTGTTTTTTTGACAATTGGATTGATAGCTCACCTGCTATATCTTTTAGAGCTTCATAGCCTTCCGATCCGGTGAATGCATTTGCATTTCTAGTATTTATTATAAGAGATTTTATTTTTTTACTTTTTATATTTAAATTCCACTTTATGTTCTCTGAGATTATCTTTGATTGAGTGTAAACAGACGCATAGTTTGCTCCATCTCTAAAATAAAACATGACTAGATCATCCCTTTGTTTGCTATACAAGTTTGCACAAACGGTTGAAATCGAAACCCCATCTATATGATCTAGGTCTTGAAAGTCTCGCATTTTTGACTTTAAACCATAGGAATTTACAAAATTATTTAAGTTTATTGGCATCCATTTAAAATATTTATTTAATACTTATATTAAAAGCTATAATTTATTATATATCAAAAAATCAAATGCTTAATCCTTTAAATTTTATCTCAAAGTTCATTAAATCGAGCAATCAAAAGGAGCTTGATAGAATTGCCAAAATTGTTGAAAAAGTTAATTCCTTTGAGAGCACAATTAAAGATATAATTGATGAAGATTTTCCTAAAAAAACAGCAGAACTTAAAAAAAAACTTAGGGATGGGGCAAATATAGATACTTTGCTACCTGAAGCTTTTGCACTTGTGCGTGAGGCATCTAAACGAACTAGAAATGAAAGACATTATGATGTCCAAATTATAGGAGGTGTTGTACTTCATGAGGGAAAAATAGCAGAAATGAGAACTGGTGAAGGAAAAACACTAACTATAAGTTTGGCTGCTTATCTAAATGCTTTACGCGAAAAAGGTGTTCATATTGTTACTGTTAATGATTATTTGGCGAAAAGAGATTCACAAGAAATGGGGGTAATCTACCAATTTCTAGGATTAACATCTGGCTACATTAATAATGACCAAGATGACAATGATAGAAAGAAAAATTATAATTTTGACATTACTTATGCAACTAACAGTGAGTTAGGCTTTGATTATTTAAGAGACAACATGAAATTATCTAAAGATCAGATGGTTCAAAGAGGTCACATATATACAATTGTTGATGAAATAGACTCTTGCTTAATTGATGAAGCTAGAACTCCACTTATAATTTCAGGTGCTGCAGAAGATAAAACTGAACAATATCTCGCTATTGATAAATTGATTAGAATGTTGAAACCAGAACATTATGAAATAGATGAAAAAGATAAAAATATATTACTTACAAATGAAGGAATAGATAATGTAGAGAAAATATTTTCTAGTGCTGGAATACTAAAAAATAATAATTTTTATGACCCTGAAAACTTAAGTCTTGTTCATTATGTTAATCAGTCTTTAAGGGCTAATCATTTGTTTGAAAAGGGAAGAGACTATATTATTAAAGATGGCTTTTTAAAAATCATTGATGAATTAACAGGAAGAATACTGGAGGGTAGGCGATATGGTGATGGACTTCATCAAGCTCTTGAGGCAAAAGAAAGGATAAATGTGCAAGCTGAAAACCAAACCCTAGCATCAATAACTTATCAAAATTATTTTAAGCTTTATGACAAAATCTCGGGTTGCACAGGAACAGCTGCAACAGAATCCCAGGAGTTTTATGAAATATACAATTTAATAGTAGTTATTATCCCTACTAATAGAACAATGATTAGAAAGGATTTGAATGATCAAATCTTTAGAACTGAATTAGAAAAAAATAAAGCGATTACAGATAAGATTCTTGAGTGTCACAAACAAGGTCAGCCAATTTTAGTTTTTACCTCAAGTATTAATAAGTCTGAAGTATATTCTAAACTATTAGATGAAAAAAAAATAAACCATGTTGTACTAAATGCTAAAAACCACGAAAATGAAGCAGAAATCATAGCAAATGCAGGGAAAACGAATTCCGTCATAATTACTACAAGCATTTCAGGTCGTGGTGTTGATATTCAACTTGGTGGGAAAAGAGGAAGTCAGTCAGATGAAGTGTTACTAAAAAATAAAAATAAAATAAAATCATTAGGTGGCCTATTTGTAATCGGTACTGAAAGAATGGAATCTAGAAGAGTGGATAATCAAGCTAGAGGAAGGGCTGGGCGACAAGGTGATGAGGGAAGTTCAATTTTTTATGTTAGTTTAGAGGATGATTTAATGAGGATTTTTGGTTCTGAGTCTATGAATAATATTCTTCAAAAACTTGGATTAAAAAATGGTGAGAGTATTGACCACCCCTGGATAAACAAAGCACTTGAGAGAGCACAACAAAAAGTCGAGGCAAGAAATTTTGATATTAGAAAAAATTTACTAAAATTTGATGATGTTTTAAATGACCAAAGACATGTAATTTTTTCTCAAAGAAATAATGTCATGAATGCTGAAATAATTTTTGATTATTCTGATGAATTTTTGTCAGAAATCATAGGTCATTTAATTAATTTAAAATCTCAAAAGGTATCAAAAATTAAAAATAATGAATTTAATAATCAATTAAAAATTTTAGTTGGAAAAAGCTTTAATGATGATGAGTTTAAAGGTCTAATAGATTTAAATGATCAAGATTTTAAAGAGAAAGTTAATTCTAAATTTATAGCAGCAAGGGGTGAAAGAATTAACATGTTGAATGAAGAAAAAGCTAAAGAAATTGAAAAAACAATTTTACTACAGTGTATTGATTTAAATTGGAAGTCTCATATTCAATACCTTGAACAACTAAGGCAAGTAATTGGACTAAGATCTTATGGTCAAAGAGACCCATTAGTTGAGTATAAAAAAGAAGCGTTTTATCTTTTTGAAAATTTATTAAACAAATTAAAAATTGATTTTGTTACAATTTTAATAAATTTAAAAATCGCTCAAGAACCAAGTAAAAATATTTCTAAAATAATTAAGAAAGAAACATCTACTGATCCTAAATGCTTATTAATCCAAAAAAAGGATAAAAAAATTTCTAGAAATGAAAAATGTGAGGCTACAGGTAAAAAATTTAAAAATTGCTGTGGTGCTCTATAAGAAAAAAATTAAATAAGATAAGAGAACTAATGCAGCAGCTGATGCTACTAAATTAATTTTAGATTTAAAGACTTTTTCAATAAATATATAAATTTTATTATTCTTCATAATTAGAGTACTTAGGTTGTCTGGTTGGCTAACGAATCCTTTGGTTCTTCCAATGGCTAAAAATTTATTTTTTCTGTGGTTAAACACCTCTTCTCCACTCATATTTTCAAATTCATTTAAGTTATTTTCAATTGATCTTCTAACATTGTCTAAAATTAAATCTCTATCTCTATGAGCGCCACCAACTGGCTCTGGAATAATTTCATCAATTACTTTCAACTCCAAAAGATCTTTAGATGATAATTTCATTGCTTTTGCTGCTTCTAAAGTTCTTTTAGGGTCTCTCCACAAAATGGTAGCACACCCCTCCGGAGAGATTACAGAATAAATCGCATTTTCTAACATGATAACTTTATTAGCTGAAGCTAGCGCTATTGCGCCACCTGAGCCACCTTCACCAATTACAATCGCAAGTGTTAGAACTTTTAGTGACATGCAACATTCTATTGATTTTGCAATTGCTTCTGCTTGTCCTCTTTCCTCAGCACCCACACCTGGGTATGCACCAGGAGTATCTATAAATGAAATTATTGGAATATTAAATTTATTGGCAAGATTCATTAATCTAATTGTTTTTCTATAACCCTCAGGTCTCATCATTCCAAAATTTCTTTCTATTCTGGTTTCAAGACTGTCACCTTTCTCTTGACCTATAACTAAGACTGATTTTTCATTAAATTTTGCAAATCCTGCTAATACAGATTTATCTTCCCCATAAAATCTATCTCCTGACAACGGAATAAAATCCTCAAATAAATTATCGATGAAAAATTTCGCTTTAGGTCTATCTTCATGTCTTGCAACTAGGGTAGTTTGCCATGGGTTTAGATTGGAGTAAATTTCTTGCAGCTTATAATCTATTTCTTTTTGAGACTCAGAAATTTTTTTTGTATCTACCTCTGAAAGACCGTCTTGATTATAAGGATCTTTAAGTTTGTCTATTTCTATCTCTAAATTTTTAATATTTGTTTCAAAATTTAAATAATTTTTCATATGATTGTTTAATTATTAATTAATTAAGAAAAAAGGCAATAAAATGTTTTAAATAATTTATATTTGACATAATTCTATTAAGAGATAATCTTAATCAATATCGGGAGAGACTATTAAATAATAGCGCCGAAGGAGCAACCACCCCGGAAACTCTCAGGCAAAAGGACCGATAAAAAACATAACACTCTGGAAAGAGATTTATCTCGCCGATGGAGCAAAAACTCTCAGGCAAAAATACAGATGGGGTAAAGTGGGTGCTATGAAAGAACAATATACAAAAATATACAATCTATCAGTATCTAATAAATTGCTTAACTTTATTAATGAAGAATTGCTCAAAGATACAAACATTTCTTCAGAAAAATTCTGGGAAGGTTTTGACAGAGTAGTACATGAGTTAGCTCCAAGAAATAAAGACTTATTAAAAGTAAGAGAAGATTTACAAAAAAAAATAGATGATTGGCATATTGCAAATAAGGGTAATGAAATCAATCTAAAAGAATATAAAAAATTTTTAAAAAAAATTGATTATTTAAAAGAAGTAGGCCCTGATTTTAAGATCAAAACAAATAATGTTGATGAAGAAATAACTAATATTGCTGGACCGCAATTAGTAGTTCCAATCATGAATGATAGGTATGCACTTAATGCTGCCAATGCAAGATGGATGAGTTTGTATGATAGTTTATATGGTACTGATGTAATAGAGGAATCTGAGGATAGTGCATCACAAAGATATGACCCCCTAAGAGGAGAAATGGTTATAAAATATGGAAGAAATTTTTTAGAAAGATATTTTCCACTAGAAAATATAATTATCGGATGGGCAAATATAACTGGATTTAAAATAGAAAATGGCTCACTTATCATTCGTAAAGACAGCCAAGAGACAAAATTAAAGGATAAAAGTAAATTTATAGGCCACAGAGGTGAAGCTAATAATCCTTCTGCAATAATTCTAAAAAATAATAATCTTCATATAGAAATAATTATAGATCCAAAAGCATTTAGTGCAACACAGGATCCTGCTAAAATTAGTGATATTATTGTTGAAGCAGCAGTTTCAACTATTTGTGATAATGAGGACAGTGTTGCTGCAGTTGATGCAGATGATAAAGTTGTTTGTTATCGTAATTGGCTTGGACTTATGAAAGGTGATTTAAAATCAACTTTTGAAAAAAATGGAAAGACTTATGAGCGTAAATTAAATCCTGATAGAAGTTATATTTCTAAAGATGGAAAAGGATTAAAATTACATGGAAGAAGTTTATTGTTAATAAGAAATGTTGGACATCTTATGACCAATTCTGCAATTCTTTTAAAAAATGGTTCTGAAATACCAGAAGGTATTATGGATGCTTTTATAACTTCAGCGGCTTCCCTTCATGATATTAAAAAAAAGAGTAATTCTAGAAGTGGTTCTATTTATATTGTTAAACCAAAAATGCATGGTCCTGATGAAACTTCATTTACAGATTTAATTTTTACTAAAGTTGAAGAAGTTTTGGGATTGAAAAAATATACATGCAAAATTGGAATTATGGATGAGGAAAGAAGAACCTCTTCAAACTTAAAAGAGTGCATTAGAACGCTAGAAAATAGAGTATTTTTTATTAATACAGGATTCTTAGATAGAACTGGGGATGAAATGCACACTTCAATGGAGGCTGGTCCCATGATTAAAAAAGGAGATATGAAATCTTCTAAATGGATTGGTGCTTATGAAAATAATAATGTTGATATTGGTCTACAATGTGGCCTTTCAGGCAAAGCTCAAATTGGTAAAGGAATGTGGGCTATGCCTGATAAAATGACAGAAATGATGAATCAAAAAACTGGTCATTTGATGGCTGGAGCTAATTGCGCTTGGGTTCCCTCACCTACAGCAGCAGCTTTACATGCTTTGCATTATCATGAAATAAATATTTTTGATAAACAAAAAGAAATTCAAAAAAGAGAGTCAGCAAAACTGGATGACTTGTTAACAATTCCTGTGGCAGATAGGCCAAACTGGTCAATGGAGGAAATTAATTCTGAAATTTCAAATTCTGCACAAACTCTTTTAGGGTACGTTGTAAGATGGATAGATCAGGGAGTTGGCTGTTCAAAAGTTCCTGATATTAATAATATAGGATTAATGGAAGATAGAGCAACTTTAAGAATTTCATCACAACATATTGCTAACTGGATTCATCATGATATTTGCACAAAGTCTCAAGTAATGGAAATAATGAAAAAAATGTCAAAGATTGTTGATGATCAAAATAAAGCTGATTCTAAATATGAAAAAATGTTTAATAACTTTGATAGTTCTATTGCTTTTAAAACAGCTTGTGATTTGATTTTTAAAGGAAAAGAGCAACCTTCCGGTTATACAGAACCATTATTACATCTTAATAGATTATTAAAAAAATCTAGTCTGAACTAGTTTTTATTCTGGTTCTATTTTTAAAAGCGGAATATAAAGTTCCATCATCAAGGCTCTCTATTTCACCACCAACAGGAAGTCCTTGAGCAAGTTTTGTAACCTTAGTAGAGGTTTTCTTTAAACTATCTTCTATATAATAGGCTGTAGTTTGACCTTCTACTGTTGCACTTGTTGCCAGTATAACTTCTTCAATATTTTCTCTTGAAACTCTTTCTACTAATGAATTGATTAAAAGATCTTCTTTTCTCTGACCAGCAGAAGAAATAGTTCCACCAAGAATATGGAAGTAGCCTTTATAAATATTTGAATTTTCAATTGACCATTGATCTGCGATGTCTTCAACTACACATATTTTATTATATTTTTCTTTTGAATTTTCACAGTTGTTACAGCCTAATGAGTTAGATTTTAAAGTACCACAAGATTGACATCTAATAACATTTTTATAAACTTGTGCTAAGGTATTTGCCATAGGCTTTACAAGTTCATCCCTATTATTAATAAGTTTTAAAACAATTCTTTTTGCAGATTTAGGACCTAAGCCAGGGAGCTTAGAAATTAATTTAATTAACTCTTCTATCTCATTAATATTTTGCATATTCTTAAAGTGGCCATTTAAAACCAGGAATACCAAATCCACTTGTAGACTTAGAAATTTCTTCAGATGTCTTAGATTTTAATTCTGATTTTGCATTGTTATGAGCAGCCACTATCAAGTCTTCAATTATAATCTTATCTTCCTTCAATATCTCATCCGAAAGGTCAATTTTGATCATTTCATTTTCACCATTTAAAGTAACCTTTACAGAATTTGAACCAGACGTTCCCTCTACTTGAATGTTTTTTATTTTTTCTTGGCTTTCTTTCATTTTGGACTCTAATTCTTTTGCTTTATCTAAAATTTTTGTAAAATCAGTCATTTTTTAATCTTCTTTTCTAGGTTTAACGTCAATAAGTTCTGCGTCAGGGAAATTTTTTAAAATATCTTTATAAATTGAAGAATTTTTTACACTTTCTATTAGTTCTTTTTTTTGGTTAATTTCTTCTTCTTTTTTAGATGGCTGTCCTTTGGTTTTACTGAGACTTATAATCCATCTTTCATTAGTCCATTCAAAAAGTTTTGTTGAAAGGTCTTTAATAAAATCTTTATCTAAATCTTCATTAAATGAAATTTCAATTCTTTTATTTTCAAAACTTACAAGGTTAACATTTTTTTCTAATTCATATTTTAATTTAATTTCTTTTTTAGAAAAACATGTTTCTAACAGATCATCAAATGAATTTATAAGACTAGCATTTGTTTCAATGCTATTATTTTCTTTTTCTTTAATATTTTTTTCTTGAACAATATTTTTTATTTGATCTATTGTTTCTGCTTTATCTTTTATTCCAAATATATCTTCATTTTTTTTTTTTTGTGAAAAAGATTTTTGGTTCCCACTTTCAGTTAACGGTCTACTGCCTTTGTTATAATCATCACTGTCTTGTTTAATGCCTTTTAAGTGAATTAATCTAATTAAGAACATTTCCATTGATAAATGCTGATTAGAAACAATATCAAGTTCCTCAAGTGTTTTAATAGTAAATTGCCAAAATAATATCAAAGTTTCATTGTTAACTTTTTCTGAAAGATCTTTAATTCTATCAAATTCTTCGTCATTCAATAAAAAGTTATTGCTATCTAAATTTAGTGAATCGATATTTTTAAAATAATACAAGAGTTCTAAAAAATCATTAATAAAAATTTTAGGTTCAACACCCTGATTATATATTTCTCTATAAGTGTTGAGAACTTCAGTTTCTTTACCTTCAAATATCAATTCAAATAAATCAATTAATTGAGACTTGTCAAAATAACCAAATATTTTTTGTGCTGCTGCAAGATTTAATTCTTTATCTTTATCTAAAGTAAGTAGAGCTCTATCAAGTAACGATAGTGCATCCCTAACTGAACCTTCAGAGATTTTAACAATTAATTTAAGTGCATCATCTGATGCATTACCATTTTCTTTTTCTTTAATTTTCTTGATAAAATTAAACAATTCTAAAGATTTAATTCTAGATAAATCAAATCTTTGACATCGCGAGACCACTGTAATTGGAATTTTTTTTATTTCTGTTGTTGCAAAGATAAATTTTAAATATTCTGGTGGCTCCTCTAAAGTTTTTAACAATGCATTGAATGCTTGTTTACTAAGCATGTGCACTTCATCAATTATAAATATCTTATATTTAGCAGTAGTTGGGCCATATCTAGAAAATTCAATAAGGTCTCTTACATCGTCCACTCCTGTTTTACTTGCTGCATCCATTTCCAATACATCAATATGATTTGAGTTAGAAATGGCATTGCAATTTTCACAAAGTTCTTCTTTACACAAATTATCTATTCCATTTGAGCAATTTAAAGATTTTGCAACAATTCTTGCTGTAGTAGTTTTTCCTATTCCTCTAATTCCAGTAAAAAGATAGGCATTAGGTACTTTATTAGCCTTAATAGAATTAGAAATTGTTTCCGCAACAACATCTTGTCCTATAAGGTCATTAAATGTCTGAGGTCTGTACTTTAAGGCTAAAACTTTTGTATTTTTATTCATTTTATATAAAGGAGACTAGAACCTGAATAACTGTCTCTACGACTGCTTCCGTTAAGATCTGGTCGGGTTCAAGCAGTATCCACCTCTAGCCTCCAAAAACTATTATAACAGTAATGTTTTCTATTCTACAAGAAAAGTTTCTATGTTATTTTTCTCTAAAATTATCAGCCTCAAAAACACCTAGTACGTGAAAATCTTGACAATGAAGTCCTAATTCTTCTAAAGATTTTTGCACTTTTAGATTTTCGATATGGCCTTCTAAATCACATAAGAAAAAGTATGACTCGAATGAATTTTGTTCTGGATAACTTTGAAGTTTTGTAAGGTTGATTCCATTTATCGCAAAGCCACCCAATGATTGATACAGAGCTGCAGGCTTACTTTTCAGTTTAAATAGAAAAGAAGTTATATATTTTTTGTCACCAAAATCAGGCTGTAAAACTTCATTGCCCATTACCAAAAACCTTGTGGCATTACCCTTTTCATTCTCAATATTTTTTGAAAGTATTTTTAGATTATAAATTTCTGCACTCAAAGAAGAGGCAATTGCTGCTTCAGTTTTAATTTTAGTTTTTGAAATTGTCTCAGCTGAACCAGCAGTATCAGCCCGAATATGCTCAACTAAATTATTCTTTTTAATAAATTTAGAACATTGTGATAAGCCTTGAGAATGAGAATAAACATCTTTTATATCACTTAAATTGCTATCTGGTTGTCCTAATAAATTATGTTCAATTCTATGAAAATGCTCAGCATAAATATTCAGCCTATACTTAAAAATAAGATATTCAATTCCAATATTCCCTGTAATTCGATTTGATTCAGGAATTACCATTCTCGAATTTTTATCTTGAGATGTTTTTAAAAAACATTCATCAAATGTTTTACATGGGATTACCTCTGCTTTAGGATCTATCTCTAACGCTGCTAGATGTGAATATGCACCAAATGTACCCTGAAAATAAATTTTACTCATTTTTACAATTTATATTCCATAATTTTTTTTATAGCCAGATAATCTTCTTTTGTATCTACACCTATAGGAGAAAAATTTGCCAAAGCAACACTGATTTTCAAATTATTATCTAATGCTCTTAGCTGCTCTAATCTATTTTGCTTTTCACTTGATGTTTGATTCAGACTAACAAATTTTTTCAATATACTTGTTTTGTATGAATAGATTCCAATATGATGATAAATATTTTGATTATTTTTTGAAAAACTATCTCTAGTAAAATTTAATGCTATTGGAAAATTATCTTTTTCTAGTTTTGACTCCGTAATAACCTTAACTACATTTTGATCATTTAACATTTTATCACTTTTAATTTCTGCTGCTAGTGTTCCAATTTCAGAATTGTTATTAATCATGAGGTTATTTAAATTTATAATATCATTTTTGTCGATATTTGGTTCGTCCCCTTGCAGATTTAATATAAAATCAACGTCGTTAATGTTGAGTTTTTCATAAGCCTCAAAAATTCTATCTGTACCAGTCTTGTGAGTGCTACCAGTTAAAACAGCTCTACCTCCATTTTTTTCAACATCATCAAGTATTTCTTTATCTTCTGTTGCTACTACGACTTCACCAATTTTTGCTTCTTCTGCCTTTTTAAAAACATGAGAAATTATTGATAAATTGTTAATTTTTAAAAGTGGTTTACCCGGTAATCTAGTTGCCGACATTCTTGATGGAATTAATATTAACGTTTTAGCCATTATAAATTTACCAATTTATGCGTCTAACAGACGCAAAATTAAATATTAAAAATTAAGTATTTTTTTTAATTATCATGTTATATCTGCAAAATAATAATAATTATATGGATTCGTTCGAGCTTAATAAAATTATTGCAGCAATTTTAATGGTTGCACTACTTGTAATCGGTTTAGGAAAGATTGCAGATGGTGTTTTTCATGTAAATAAACCAGAAAATCCTGGGTATAAAGTTGAATTAGAGGGACAACTAGCATCTACAACATCTCAAGTTGCTGAAGTTGAACAAAAAGTAGATATTGTAGCTATAATGGCACTAGGCAATGTTGCTTCTGGTGAAAAAATTTTTAAAAAATGTGCAGCATGTCACTCAATAAATAAAGGTGGAAAAAATAAGATTGGCCCGGCATTATACAATGTTGTTGGTAGAGCAGTTGGTGGAGTAGATGATTATAAATACTCTAAAGCTTTAGCTTCATATGGTAAAGAGTGGACGTTTGAGGAGCTTAATGGTTTCCTGACAAAGCCTTCATCTTATTTGAAAGGCACTAAAATGTCATATGCTGGTTTAAGAAAAGAGAAAGATAGAGCTTCTGTAATTAAATACTTAAATCAAAGCAGTGATATTCCCAAGTTACTACCTTAGTTTACCAAAACAATATAACAAGATACTTTTTTGAACATGCACTCTATTCAGGGCCTGTAACCATACTTCAGAATTTTTTCCTAAAAAAACATCTCCTGTAACCTCTTCTCCCCTTGGAAGACAGTGTAAAAAAGTTGTGTCTTTTTTAGCAAAACCCATCAATTTTGAATTAATTTGGAAGTTTCTAAAATCTTTAATTTTTTTATTTTTATCAGCTCTATCATTCAATGAAATTACTTTATCTGAAAAAATTACGTCAGCATTTTTAACTGCTTTTCTTGCATCATTAAAAATATGAATTTTTCTTTTATTTTTTTTAACCCAATCTAATACAAATTTTTTAGGCTCATAGTTCTTGGGGCAACCAATGTTTAAATTAAAAGAAAATTTAACTGAAGCAGCAATCAAGCTATTCAGAACATTATTTGAATCTCCAATCCAGCAAATATTTAATTTGGTAATAGATTTTTTTTTAATTTCTTCAACTGTAAAAATATCTGATAGCACTTGCGATGGATGAGATGCTGGGCTTAAACCATTTATTAAGGGTATCTTTAAATATTTACTAAATTCTGTCATTTTTTCATCACTATCAGTTCTTAGCATAAAACCATCTCCATAAGTTGATAAGATTTTGGCCGTATCTGCTAGACTCTCTCCCCCTTTTCCTAGATGCAATTCGTTAGCTTTAAGAGTTATAGTTCCTCCGCCTAATTGTTTTATTGCAAGATAAAAACTTAGTCGTGTTCTTAAACTTGCCTTTTCAAACATTTGAATGAGTAATTTACCTTTTAAAGGTTTATCTTTATCAACTTCTAGAGTGTTATAATTTTTTCTTTTTTGTTTTCTTTTTTTTGCATCAGTGATGATCTTTTTAAGGTCTGCTGAAGATATATCTTTAAGGTTGATAAAATGTTTCATTTTTATTTATAAGTAGAACACACTTTTTTAATAACACTTATTGCTATATTTATTTCTTCTTTTTTGACATTTAGAGGAGGAAGTATTCTAATAACATTCTCAGCTGCTCTAATCGTTAATAAATTATTATCCATTAGTTTCTCTATAAATTTTTTTTGATCATTATGTAGTTGTAATCCTATTAGTAAACCAACACCTCTTACTTCTTTGATTATTTTAGGAAACTCTTTTCTCAATTTATTTAATTCTGAATGAAAATATTTTGATAATTTTTTAACATTTGAAAGAAATCCTTTTTTCAATATTTGATCTAAAACAGCATTTCCAACAGACATGGCAAGCGGATTACCCCCAAATGTTGATCCATGAGTTCCAGCTGTCATTCCTGATGCTACTTTTTTATTCATTAAGACTGCACCCAATGGAAAACCACCTCCAATACCTTTTGCTATTGGGACAATATCAGGCTTAATCTTTGAATTTTCAAATGCAAAAAAATTTCCACTTCTTCCAATTCCACACTGAACTTCATCTAAAATTAATAAAATTTTTTTCTTATCACAAATTTTTCTTAATTCTTTTAAACACCAATTGGGTATAGATTTAATTCCCCCTTCTCCCATCACAGTTTCAACCATAATTGCAGCTGTTCTTTTTGTTATTTTTTTTTTAAAATCCTTATGGTTCCCAAATTCAAAATGATCAAAGCCATCCACTTTTGGTCCAAAACCCTCCGTCATCTTTTTTGATCCACTAGCATAAATTGTAGCTAAAGTTCTTCCATGAAATGAATTTTTAACACAAAGAATTCTATTTTTTGAAGGTTGTCCTATTGAATAAAAATATCTTCTAGCAACTTTAATTGCAGCCTCTGTAGCTTCTGCCCCACTATTCTGGAAAATAATAAAATCTGCAAAAGTTTTTTTTGCCAATCTTTTAGCTAATTTCTCCCCCTCCGGAATGATAAACGCATTAGAAACATGCCAAAGTTTTCTAGATTGCTTATTAACTGCTTTTACCAAGTGTGGGTTTGAATGCCCCAAAGAATTAACTGCTATTCCCTGAACAAAGTCTAAATATTTTTTTCCATTAGTAGAATATAAAAAACTTCCCTTGCCATACTTAAAGGAAATTGGTCTTCTATTATAATTTTTTGCTAAAGCGCTCATTAACTAAGATTTAATTTTATAACCTTTTTTGTAAAGAAAAAAAGCCACAAACCAAATTAAAACACTTAGTATTGATAAATATATCAATCCTATATTTATTGACCCATCTGACTTACCTAAAAAACCATATCTAAAACCATCAATCATATAAAAAAATGGATTAATATGACTTATTGTTTGAAAAAATTTCGGAAGTTTATCTATTGAATAAAATACTCCAGATAAAAAACTTAGGGGTGTAATAACAAAATTAGTAATTGTTGCAGTATGATCAAACTTTTCAGCCCACAGACCAGTTATAAAGCCAAGGCTTCCAAGTATAAATGCACTTAAAAACCCAAATACAAAAATATATAAAACATTATATATTGTTATTTCAACTATTAAAGAAAAAACACCTATTGAAATTATAGCTATTAAAAAACTTCTTGTTAAGGCTGCAAGTATTATTGCCATTGAAACTTCAAGTGCTGATAATGGTGCGTAAAGCATATCAACAATGTTTCCTTGAATTTTTCCTATCATCAATGAAGAAACAGAATGACTAAATGACTGTGTTAAAATACTCATCGCAATTAAGCCAGGTGCTAAAAAACTTATAAAAGAATAACCAAGTACATCCCCTCTATTATTACCTAAAGCTAGTGATAAAACTGATAAAAATAATAAACTTGATACAAGTGGAGATAGCAATGTTTGTTGCCAAACTACCATGAACCTATTGCACTCCTTAAGCCATAGACTTTTAAAGCCAATCCAATTTACAAAGCCAAACTTTTTAACTCCGATATGATATTTTTTATTCAATTCAACCATAAGTAATCATATATAAATTTTAAAAAAAGATGTGAATAAATCAGAAAAACTCATTGTCTTTTTTGTAAACCTGTGTGATCTATATATAGTTATATAATTTAATTAACATACTAAATATAGAATATGAGTTGGACCGAAGAAAAAGTAGAAAAGTTAAAAAAACTTTGGGGTAAAGGAAGCACCGCAAGTCAAATTGCTGAAATAATTGGTGGTATTAGCAGAAATGCTGTAATTGGCAAAGCTCATAGATTAAATTTATCATCAAAAATTAAAACTAGAAATTCATCCTCAAATCAAAATTTTGATAATGTTTCAGAAGAAAACTCTTCTAAACAAAGAAGAGGCAGAAAAAGCAAATTTCAATCCTTAATTATTGAAAAAGATTTTGAACCAGAAAATCCTAAAAAATTAGAGGAGCTAGATGAGAGCTCTTGTAAATGGCCTATAGGACATCCTGAAGAACAGTCATTTTATTTTTGTGGACGATCATCTCTGAAAGATTTTTCATATTGCAAACTTCATTTGCTATATGCCTATCAGCCAAAAGGAAGAAAAGAAGAACCTGTAGCTGACAAAGATGAAGAAGCACCTCAGTATATTGATAAAAAAATCAATACTGCTTAATAATTTTTAAATTTAATTAATTTTATTTCTTATTCTTTCCATTAAACCCTCTGATCAGAGATTTTATGATTAGATAAATTAGGAAAGAAAAAATTGAGAATATTAAAAAATAAATAATACTAATTATCATAAATAATCATACAATTTTAGTATAGGGAATTCTATTAAGAATTAGCAGGGTTATATTTTTTTGTAGAAAATTGTCCGCCTTCTCTCCACATATAGCTATATTTTTCTACTTCACTATCAAATACCCTCGTACTTGGAACTCCAATATCAGCATTAGTTTGATATTTTCCTGAAGGAACATTGTTATATTTTAAAAGTTTAAGCTGATCTATTGTTAAAAGTGGCTTTGGAAATAATTGAAACACTTTAGCAGACATAGTTGCTGCAAAAAGAGGTAAAGGAACTAATAATCTTTTTTTACCTATTAAATATAATAATTTTTTCAAAATTTCCTTTAAAGATAAGACATCAGGCCCAACACACTCTACGATTTTAGAGTAAATATTTTTAGAGACAGTATGATAAATAGTATCCGTTAAATCTGAACAATGTATTGGAGCAAATTTAGTCGATCCATTATAATAAAGTGGAAAGAATGGAAGCCTACTTAGTAAAGTCATAAAAGACGTAGTAAAATTATCATCCACTGAATAAACTACAGAAGGCCTTAATATTGTTGCTAATGGAAAATTTTTTTGGATACTAAGTTCACCATCTAATTTACTTTTTGCATATTCTGAATCTATTGCATTATTTATCCCTAATGCTGACAAATGAATAAATTGTTGAACTTTATATTCTTTACATAGTTTGGCTAAAATAGATGGAAAAATAGAGTGAATGTTTTTGAAAGTATTACCCTTGCCACTTTCGTACAAAATACCAATTAAATTTATACAAATATCGGTTTGAGAGAAAAGCCCTCTAATTTTTTTTTCATCAAAGATATTGGCTTCAACAATATCTATGTAACCTGCATTAGCTTGGGTTTTTATTACATATCCTTTTTGATGAAGGTTTCTAGTAACTACAGTTACTTTATAATTATTTTTAGTGAGCTTTCTTATTAAATGACGACCTATTTGACCGCTACCGCCAAAGATTAGACAATTTTTTGCTTTCATATATATATAATTAAAAATGAATATTGATATTAAACTTCACAAGAGTGATCTACCAGAAGATTTAGATTTAGGCAATATTATAGCAGTCGATGGAGAGTTTATGGGTCTCAATGTTAAGCGTGACCCTTTATGTCTTATTCAAATATCGACTGGTAATTCTGATGCTCATATTGTCCAACTTGATAGGGAAAAATATGACGCCCCAAACTTAAATAAAGTTCTTTCTGACAAATCAATCACAAAAATATTTCATTATGGTAGGGCAGACATGGCTCACATAAAACATTACCTGAAGACAGAAACTAATAATATTCTTGATACAAAAATTGCTTCGAAGTTAGCTAGATCCTATTCAGATAGTCACTCCCTAAAAACGTTAATTAAAGAATTTATGAACGTAGATGTAAGTAAACAATTTCAAAGTTCAGATTTTGGAGGGGAACTATCTCCAGCACAATTAAAATATTGTGCTAATGATGTTATTTATTTACATAAGATTCATGAAGAATTAGATAAAATTCTCGTAAGAGAAAAAAGAGTTGATTTATACAAGAGCTGTCTAACATTTTTAAAAACTAGAGTTGATCTTGATTTGGCTTTATTTAAAGACGATATATGGTCTCACTAGATGAAAAAAAAAAATTATAAAAAAATTGCCAAAAATGTAATTGATCTTGAGATCAAAGCTCTACAAAAATTAAAAAAATCAATTAGTAATTCCTTTAATGAGGCAGTAGAGTCATTGGCAAACTGTCAATCTAAAGTAATATTATGTGGAGTTGGTAAAAGTGGATTAATAGCTTCAAAGATTTCAGCAACGCTTTCTTCTGTTGGAACACCCTCGTTTTCACTATCTGCAAATGACTGTTCGCATGGTGATCTTGGTAGTATTTCAAAAAAAGATATTTTAATTTTGATAAGCTATTCTGGCTCCACGGAAGAACTAAAAAATATTATAAAATATGCAAATCGGAATAAAATTATTCTAATAGGAATAATGTCGAAAAAAGATTCTATATTATACAGGGCTTCTGATATCAAGCTCCTTATTCCAGAAGTAACTGAGGCAGGTCTAGGCATTGTTCCAACTTCAAGCACAATTAATCAATTAAGTATAGGTGATGCGTTAGCGGTTGCCGTATTGAACAAAAAAAATATTAATAAAAAAGATTTTAAAAAGTTTCATCCTTCTGGAAATCTTGGTGCACAACTTAGAACTGTTGAGGAATTAATGATTGCAGGAAGTAAAATTCCATTTGTTAATGAGAACTTAAATATGAAAAAAGCTTTACAAATTATTTCAAACAAAAAACTTGGTACTTTAATTGTTCAAAATAATAAAAAAATCACCACAGGAATAATTACAGATGGACAAATTAGAAGATTCAATGAAAAAAGTAATAATCTCCAAGATTTATCAGTCAGAGAAGTTATGACT
Source organism: uncultured Candidatus Pelagibacter sp. (assembly GCA_905618905.1). Classification (GTDB taxonomy): domain Bacteria; phylum Pseudomonadota; class Alphaproteobacteria; order Pelagibacterales; family Pelagibacteraceae; genus Pelagibacter. Next base: position 19,195 of record CAJQTH010000036.1, read on the forward strand.
AAGAACCCAGTCAGCATTAATCAAGATACTCTTGCTGAAAAAGCTTTATCCATAATGAATACAAAGAAAATTACCTCTCTATGTGTTCACAAAGAGAATAACAAAAATAAAACTGTTGGAATTTTACATATTCATAATATTCTTCAAGCGAATATTGAATAAATGAAACATAAAACAATAATTCAATTTATATTTGGCATATTTTTCTTAATTATTTTATTTTTATTTTATTTTAAGTACTTTCCATCAAATAAACATTCATCAATTACACAAAATACTAATAATGATTTTAAGAATTTAGAAGCAGAAGGTAATTTAATAAAGGATATGAAATACGAAAATACAGATATTAGTGGTAATAAGTATTTTATTTACTCAGAATTTGGGGAGGTAGACATTAATAATCCTGATATCATTTTGATGAAAAATGTTTTTGCAAAAGTGGAAATATTTAAAAAAGATACAATTTATATAAAATCATTTTCAGCTAAATATAACTTATCAAACTATGAAACAAATTTTAATAAAGATGTTGAATTAACGTACTTAGATCATGTAATTTCTACAAAGAATATGGACTTATCTTTTCAAAAAAATTTTGTGTGGCTGTATACAGATGTGGTTTATAAAAGTTCTGATTATGAACTTTTTGCTGACAAGATAGAAATTGATTTAATAACAAAAAACTCTAAAATATATACAAACAATAGTAAAAAAGTAAAAATTATTAAAAAATAAAATGGCAATAATAAAAAAATTTAGAATTAAATCATTTAAAAAAAATAAGCCCTTAATTAGAATGGAAAAAATTTCTTTGTCATTTGGTAGACGACAAATATTAGATAATATTAATTTTAACGTTAATAGTGGGGAAATTTTAGGCATGCTTGGACCTAACGGAGTTGGAAAATCTACATTATTCAATTTAATTATTGGTTTAATAAAACCAGACTTTGGATCAATAATAATTAATGGTGAGAATGTCTTAAATTACCCAATAGCAGAAAGAACACAAAAATTTAAAATTGGCTATGTGCCACAATATGGTGGCTATTTTCATGATTTAACTTTGCTAGATAACCTAAAAGCAGTAAGTGAGGTCTTGATACAAAACATTACTGACAGAAATACTAAAATAGATTATCTGATTTCTAGGTTTGAACTTGATTCAATTCTTAATGTACAAGCAAAATTTTTATCTGGTGGTCAAAAAAAAAAACTAGTTATAGCAATGGCATTGATGGGAGATCCTAAGGTTCTACTTTTAGATGAATGTTTTGCAGCTCTTGATGTTATGACAATTAAGATGCTTCAAGAACTAATTGTTAGTTTGCAAGCAGAAAAAAATATAAGCATCTGTATTTGCGACCATCAAGCAAGAGACCTTCTTTCGTGCGTTGATGTTGCAATAGTTCTATCTAATTGTAAGGTTGTTGCTAAAGGTACACCTTCAATGCTTATAAATAATGCAGAGGCAAAAACAGCATATTTTGGAAGTTCATTTAAGATCAATTAATAAAATATAAATGACTAACCAATTATTTATTAATAAAAAAATAGAAACTTTTGATAAAAAAATATTTGTAAGTGGAGATAAAAGCTTATCTATTAGATGGATTCTTTTAGCCTCTCAAGCTATTGGAAAATCAAAAAGCTACAATTTGTTAATGTCCGAAGATGTGGTTGCTGCATTAGAGGCTATAAAAGAATTAGGAATAAAAGTTATAGTACGCAAAGGTCATTGCGAAATATACGGAAAAGGAATTAATAATTTTAAATATAAAAGTGGTTTAGTGATCGATGCTAAAAATTCTGGAACGCTAGGGAGATTAATATTGGGATTATTAATTAAATCACCTATAAAAATAAAAATAATAGGTGATAAAAGTCTTTCAAAAAGAGATTTTTCTAGAGTTACCTCACCATTAGAAAAATTTGGAGCTAGATTTTTTTACAAAGCAAAAAATAAACTTCCACTATCAATTCTAGGGTCTCAATCTCTAAAAGGGATTAATTACATTGAAAATAAAGGATCTGCTCAGTGTAAAAGTAGTATTATGTTAGCAGCACTTAATTCATCAGGAACAACTTCTATTAAAGCAAAAAAATCAAGGAATCACACAGAGCTACTTTTTAAATATTTAAAAATTCCAATCAAAGTGAGAAAGACTAAAAAATTTGATTTTATATATATTAAAAAACCAAAAAAAATTAAAGCCTTCAATTATCAAATTCCAGGAGACATAAGTTCAAGTGCTTTTTTTATAGTACTAACAACGCTTGCTAATGATTCAAAACTTTTAATTAAAAATGTAAATATCAATCCTTCTAGAGTGGGAGTTATTACAATCTTAAAAAAAATGGGAGCTAAAATAATACTCAAAAACCAAAAAGATTATAGAGGAGAAAAAATTTCTGATATTTTAATAAAAAGTTCAAAAAAACTTAGGGCCATTAATTGTCCGATAGAATTAAATAGTAGTGCCATAGACGAATTTTTAGTAATTTTTTTAATTGCAGCAAAAGCAAAAGGTATTTCTTATTTTAAAGATCTTTCTGAACTAAACCAAAAAGAAAGTCCAAGATTAATTTGGGGTTCTAAAATTTTAAATAAGATGGGTATAAAAACAGATTTGACAAAAGATTCTATTAAAATTTATGGACAGCCTGATTTAGAGGTAAAAAAACCAATTATAATTAAAAACTATTTAAAAGATCATAGAATTTTTATGATGAGCACTATTGCTGCTTTAACTTGTGGTGGAGAATGGAAGATACACGATAAAGATTCTATAAACACATCCTTTCCCTCATTTTTAAAAATAGTAAAAAACATAATTAATAAACCTTTATGAAATTGAAAAAAAAAATTAAAATTGCAATAGACTCTCCTGCTGCTGCTGGTGCAGGCACACAAGCAAAATTAATTTCTAAACATTTCAACTTGTTTTACTTGGATACGGGAAAAATTTATAGATTAATTGCAAATATTAAAATCACTCAACAAAATAAATATAGTCATAGCTTAATAAAAAAAAAGATGCTCAAATTAACTATGAAAGATCTGCAAAATAAAAAATTATTATCGGATGAAGTTGGAACAATGGCATCAATTATATCAAAAGATAAAAAAATAAGAAAACTTGTTCATGCGTTTCAAATTAAAAGTGCCTATCACCCTCCTAAAAACTATAATGGATCTTGTTTGGATGGAAGAGACATAACTTACAAGATAATTCCTGATGCTGATTTTAAATTTTTTATAACAGCAAATACTAAGACTAGAGCTTTGAGAAGATATAAAGAGTTAAAAGGACTAAATAAGAAAATATCTTTTAATGAAGTCCTAAAAAGTATCAAAAACCGTGATAAAAGTGACTATAACAGAAAAATTTCACCTCTTAAGAAAACTCAAGATTCGATCTTGATTAATACTACAAATTTAACTAAAAGATCATGCTTTTTAAAAATTAAACAAATTATGGATAAGAAATTAAAAACTTAATGGAAATTTATAAAGACCTTTCAAACCCTGCCTCTAAGGAGTTCGAACAATTACTAAATTCACAGTTTACTAAAACAGAAAATCTTGAAGAAGGAAAAATCATCACTGGTGTAGTAAATAAGGTTACTGATAACTTTGTATTTCTTGAGGTGCCTGGTTTAAAATCAGAGCCTATCCTAGATATTAATGAATTAAAAAGTATGGGAATGCTTGACAAAGCAAAAATAGGTGAAAAAATCTCGGTACTACTTGAAAGATTAGAAGACAAAAAAGGTGAAGTTTTAGTGTCAGCTTCAAAAGCACAAAAAATTCAAGGTTGGGAGAAACTTGTTGAAGCTTATGAAAAAAATGAACCTATCATGGGAAAAATTACTGGACGTGTTAAAGGCGGATGTATTGTTGAGCATATAGATACAGGATCTTTAATGTTTTTACCAGGTTCACAAATTTCAGATAAGCCATTAAAGGATATTAGTCATTTAATGAATGAACCACAAAAATTTGCTCTTATCAAATTAGACAAAGTTAGAGGTAATGCTTGTGTTTCAAGAAGAGAAATTATTTCGTCATTTAAAAAAGAAGACAAGATTAAGATTGTAGAAAAATTTAAAGTTGGAGATATAATTAAAGGTGCTGAAGTAAAGGGTTACAGCTCATTTGGATGTTTCTTTAGTGTTAATGGTGAGTTGGATGTTCTAGTTCACCTTCAAGAAATATCATACTCAAGAGTTAATCACCCTGATGAAGTTTTTACAATTGGTGAAAAACATGATTTGTTAGTAATCTCAGTTGATAAAGAAAAATTACAAGTTGGCTGTTCGATAAAACAACTTTCACCAGATCCATTTGAAAATATATCAAACTATGAGTTAAATAAACTTTACAAAGTTAAAGTAGTTAAGCTAATGGACTTTGGTGCATTTTGTGAACTTGAAAAAGGTTTATCAACCTTACTTCATTCAAGTGAATTGAGTTGGACTAAGAAAAATATATCAGCAAAAAAAATGTTTAAAGTAGGTGATGAAATAAATTGTATTATTACCGAAATTGATAAAGAAAAAAGAAGAGTCGCAATCTCACACCGTTTAACTACTGAAAATCCTTTTGAAACTTTTGAGGATAAATATCCAATTGGATCTGAAGTTGAGGGTGAAGTTTCGAGTAAAAATGAATATTCTATATTCCTAAAAATTAATGGACTAGATATTGATGCATTCTTACACTGCAATGATCTTACATATTTGAATAATGGTGAAGAAGAATTGGCTAAATATAAGGTTGGTGACAAATTAAAAGTTAAAGTTTTAGAAATAAAAAAAGATGAACAAAAAGTTAGAGTTGGTTTGCGCCAAACTCAACCAGATCCTTTTGATTGGTTTAAAGAAAAAAAAGTTAAACAGACTGTGACTGTTAAAATCATTTCAGCTGATACTAAAGGACTTGTTGTAAGGCCTGAGGGATGTGAAATGGACTTTATTATTAAAAGATCTGCAATAGCTATTAATGTGGCAGATGCTAGACCCGCTAGGTTTACGGGTGGAGAAAGAATTGATTGTGCGATAGCAGAACTAGATTTAAACAAAAGAAAAGCTACATTAAGTATCAAATTACTTGAAGAAATAGAGAAAAAAGATGCATTGGATAAATATGGTGCTGAAGGATCTGGAAAAAACCTTCCATTCTCATCATTATTTGAAGATTTAAAGAAAAAGAAAAAAAAAGACGAATAGAAATTGGCTATTGTAAAATCAAAGCTTTTAAAACAACTCTCTAATAACTACCCAAATTTTTTAAAAAAAGACCTAAAAAGGTTTACTAATATTATTCTTGCTGAAATAAAGCATGCACTTAAACGAGGGGATCGTGTAGAATTAAGAGGTTTTGGAATGTTTTCAACCAATGTTCAAAAAGCAAGAATATCTAGAAATCCAAAGACAGGAGAAAAAGTAAATACACCTGAAAAAAAAACAATTCACTTTAAAATGTCCAAGGAAATGTTTAAAAAATTAAACGATGACGAATAAAAATATCTTTGTTGCTTGTGATACATCAAGTTTAAAAGAAATAAAAAAAATAATTGATGACACAAAAAATAATAAACTTAAAATAATTCCAAAATTTGGTTTACAGTTTTTTTATTCAAAAAATGGAAGAGCTTTTCTTCAAAATTTTAAAAGAGATTATTTCTTAGATTTAAAAATAAACGATATTCCTCAGACTGCTTTATCTGCAATGGATAGTTTAAAAGATTTAAAAAAATGTAGGTATATTACAGTTCATACAAATGGTGGCCTTGAAATGCTTAAGGCTATTACAAAAAAAGCCAGAACAATTAACAAAAATTTAAAAGTGTTAGGAGTTACAATCTTAACAAGCCTTAACAACAAATCTCTTAAAGAAATTGGTCACACTAAAACAATAAAGCAATTAGTATTAAAACAAGCCGGTCTTATAAAAAAATCAGGTGCAGCTGGAATTGTGTGTTCTGCACAAGAGGCAAAAATAGTTAGGAAAAATTATAAAAACTTATTTATTGTTACACCGGGAATAAGATTACCTGGGGATGACGTAAATGATCAGTCTAGAGTAATGACTCCTAATGATGCTTTTAAAAACAAAGTTTCCGGTATTGTAATGGGAAGATCACTGGTAAAGGGTAATATTAAAAATAACATTAAAAGATTAATTAATCATTTAAATCAATGATCTTATCCTGCAAGATTTGTGGGGTCTCAGACACTAAGACTTTAGAATTTTTAACTTCTCATCCCAATCCACCTAAGATGATAGGGTTTATTTGTAATTGGCCTAAATCAAAAAGATTTGTGGAACACGATAAGCTTAAAGAGCTATTAAAAGTTGATAAAAAAAATTCAGAATATGTCGCTGTATTGGTTAAGCCTAATGAAGATATCTTAGAAAAAATAAAAGATTTACCATTCGATTATTATCAGCTTTATGATTGCACACCAGCTGAAGTTAAAACAATTAAAGACAAATATAATAAGAAAATTATTGTTGCAATAACTGTAAAGGATCAAAATGATATCGTTAAATATTTAGAATATAATGAACTTGCAGACATAATATTATTCGACAGCAAAGGTTATGAAAAAAGTATGTCCTTCGATCACCAATTAATTAAAAATATTAAAATTAATAAAGAATTGATGCTAGCTGGGAATATTCAAATTGAAGATAATCTTGAAAATTATATAGAAATAGCAGACTTTATAGATATTTCTGGAGGTCTAGAAACATCTGGATTAAAAGATATTTCAAAAATAAATATTTTTTTAAACAAAATTAAATTAATTAACAATGAAACTTAAAAAAAAAATTCCTTTAATTGATCAGCACAACAAAAGTGGATTTTGGGGTGGTAAGTTTGGTGGTAATTTCATACCTGAAACTTTAAAAAAGCCTATTGAGGACTTAACTGAGCTTTTTGAAAAACTTAGACATGATAAAAAATTTCTTAAAGAAAGAGACTATTACTTCAAAAACTACGTAGGCTCCCCTACTTCATTTAATAAACTTCAAAATCTATCTGATCATCTAGGAGGAGCCCAAATATATGCCAAAATGGTATCAGAAGCTAACGGAGGAGCTCATAAAATCTATAATGCAACAGTACATTGTCTTATTGCTAAAAAGGCAGGAAAAAAATATGTCGTTGGTGATACGGGTGCAGGCTATGCTGGAAAGATGCTGAGTATGGCTGCTAAAAAGTTTGGACTTAAATGTAAAATATTCATGGGTGCAAAAGATATAAAAAGACAAAAGCCTAATGTAGACGCAATGAAAAAGAGTGGTGCAGAAGTTGTACCAGTTTACTCAGGAAGCCAAACATTAGTAGATGCTGTTAGTGAATGTATGCGTTACTGGGTTTCAAATTGTGATAGCACCCATATGTGTGTTGGATCAACAGTTGGTCCTAATATATTTGTTAAAATTTGTGGTTGGAGTACAGCTCAAATTTCAAGAGAGTTAAAAATTCAAATACGGTCTGAATTTAAAAAGATACCTAAAAAAATTAAACTTATTAACTGTGTGGGTGGTGGAAGCTCTGCATATGGTTTTTGGAGTGAGTTTATTGATTATGATAAAAAACAAATTGAATTAATCGGTGTTGAAGCTGGGGGACCCAAAAATTCAAAACTACATGCGGCACCTCTAACTAATGGTGCTAAACTTGGAATATTACATGGAGCTGCAGCTTATGTTTGTCAGAACGATGAAGGACAAATTAATGACACAGCTTCTATTTCTGCTGGATTGGATTATCCTGGAGTGTCACCTATTCACTGTTTCTTAAAAGATACTAAGAGAGCAAGATATACATCTGCAACTGATGAAGGTGCTTTAAATGCATACAAACTAGTTACAAAACTTGAAAAAATAAACCCAAGTTTAGAACCAAGTCATGCTTTCGCCGAAGCTATAAAAATTGCTCCAAAGTTAAGCAAAGATACTATCATTATTGTTAACTCTTGTGGTGATGCTAAAAAAGATCGTGATATTTTAAAAGAAAGATTGGGAAAAATTAACTAAGATGTCATCAATTAACTTAGCATTTAAAAAAGCAAAAACTGAAAAAAGACCTGCATTACTAACTTACACCGTAGCTGGAGATAACACTAAAAAAAAATCTCTTGAGATATTAAAATCAATTGCAAAATATGCTGATATTTGTGAGATAGGATTTCCTCATAACACTCCAATTGCAGATGGTGGCCAGATTCAATCAAGTTCTTATAGAGCTTTAAAAAATGGTATTAAAATTAAAGATGTTTTTTCAATAGTTAAAGATTTTAAAAAATTAAAACAATCAAAGCCTGTAATATTGATGGGTTATTATAATATGATTTATCAATATGGAGATAATAACTTTATAAATATTTGTAAAAAAGTAGGTGTAGATGGGTTGATTGTTGTTGATCTACCTTACCCAGAAAATAAAGAGTTTTCGAAAAAATGTAAGAAAAAAGGTATTAGCTTTATTCAGTTAGTATCTCCTACTACCTCTCCAAGTAGAATGAAAAGAATTATAAAAGACTCTCATGATATGGTTTATTATATCAGTATGCTCTCAACAACTGGTGGTAAGCTAAAGGTTTCACCTAAAAAAATATTAGAGCGTTATAGCAAGATTAAAAATCTTAATAAGAATAAGAATATTGTAATAGGCTTTGGGATCACTGAAAAAACTATAGCTTCTTTAAGAAAGGCTGATGGATTAGTGGTTGGTAGTGCTTTATGTAAAGAAATATCAAATTCTATTAAAAAACGCCAAAATCCTGTCACAAATGTAACTAATATTGTGTTAAAGTTGAGAAACAAAATAGCATGAATTGGATTAAAAAAACTTTAAGATTTGGTGAAAAGATTAAAACTATCATTAAAGCACGTGCAACAAAATCTGAAATAGCTAACAGTGACTGGACCTCATGTTGTAAGGGGCCTATTTTAAAAAAAGATTTAGAAGAAAACTTATGGGTTTGCCCATCTTGTAACAAACACCATAGAATAAGCCCACGTCAAAGATTTGATATTATATTTGGCAAAAATAATTATGAAGTTTTAAAAACTCCAATTCCTCAAGATGACCCTTTAAATTGGAATGATGCAAAACCTTATAAAGATAGATTAAAAGCTGCTAGAAAAAAAACTGGCATGGATTGTGGAATGATGGTTGTTGATACTAATATTCTAAATTTAAAAATTACAGCGATTGCATCTGATTTTAATTTTGTAGGTGGCTCAATTGGTGCTGCAGAAGGTGAGGCTTTTTTACACGGAATTCAACATTCAATAGAAAACGAACAACCTTTTGTAGTGTTTACTTCTGGTGGTGGAATGAGGATGATGGAAAGTCTTATATCATTAAGCCAAATGACAAGAACGACACTGGCAATTAATGAATTGAAGAAACACAACTTACCTTATATTGTTGTGCTAACTGATCCGACCGCTGGAGGTATCACAGCCTCTTATGCAATGTTGGGTGATCTACATTTGGCAGAACCAGGAGCTCTTATAGCTTTTGCAGGAGCTAGAGTAATTCAAGGAACTGTGAGAGAAGAGTTGCCAGAAGGCTTTCAAAGAAGTGAGTATGTAGAAAAAACTGGCTTTGTAGATTTAATTGTAGAAAGAAAAGACTTAAGAGAAAAGATTGGTTCATTATTATCAATATTGTTAAAGAAAAATTCTGCTATAAATTCATCAGAAAATGAAACTTCAGAAGATAGTAGAACGCCTACAAAAGCTGCATCCTAAAGAGATAGATCTAAGTCTAGATCGAACTAGAAATCTTTTAGAAAAATTAGGTAATCCTCAGGATCAAATTAACTGCATTTCTGTTGTTGGCACAAATGGAAAATTTTCCACTATCCAGGCACTTTGTGCTATTTTAAAAGAAGCAAATTATAAATGTAATATTTATACTAGCCCCCACATTCAAAAGATTAACGAGAGGTTTGTCTTCAACAATAAGCCTCTAACAGATGATGAATTAGCCAATCTTTTTTCTGAGATAGAAGAAGCTAATAATCAAACGCAAATTACTTTCTTTGAAATTTTAACGGTTGCTTATCTTCATCATGCAAAGAAATACCCTGAAAACATTAACTTAATTGAGTCAGGTCTATTCCATAGATTTGATGCAACAAATATTTTAAAGAAAAACTTAGCTAGCATTGTAACAGCTATTGGTCTTGATCACTTAGACTGGCTTCCAAAAGAAGAACAAACAATTGAAAAAATTATATTTGAGAAAACATCTACCTTATTAAATTCTAAAATCATTGTTGCAAAACAAAGTTCAAATGAAATAAGCAAAAGTATTGAAAATACAATTAAAGACAACACTTCTAAAAAAATAATCTTTAATAAAAATTATAATTTTATATTAAAAGAAAATGATTTTTTTTATTTTGAGGATGAATTTGGTGCTCTTAAACTCCCAAAGCCCAATTTACCTGGAGAATTTCAATTAGAAAATGTCTCTACTGCAATTGCAACCGTTAGACAATTAACAGAT
>CAJQTH010000037.1 GCA_905618905.1 uncultured Candidatus Pelagibacter sp.
AATATCTTCTACGGCATACACAACTTCTTTAATTCTACTTTTAATTATAATATTTGTGCACGGAGGAGTTTTTCCATAATGACTACAAGGTTCAAGAGTTATATACATTTTTGCACCTTCTAAATTTTCATGTGAATTTTTAATAGCATTAAATTCAGCATGGGGCGTGCCATTGTAACCTGTTTGTCCAATAGAAATTATTTCATCATTTTTAACAATTACACAGCCTACAGAAGGATTAGGGCCAGTTAGTCCATGACGAGCATTTGCTAAACTTAAAGCAAGACTCATATAATTTTTTTCTTTTTTTGAGAATTTATCTTTTCTTGTAGACATCTAATTTGTCCACGAATTGCACAAAGTCTTTTTCTTCTCTAAAGTTTCTATAAACAGAAGCAAATCTAACATATGCAACTGGATCAAGATCTTTCAGACCTTCCATAACCATTGTGCCAATTGTATTGGATGAAATTTCACTTTGACCAAGTTCCTCTAATGCTCTTGAAGTTCGACTAATAAACTTTTCTGCTGTTTCGGTATCAATAGGTCTTTTCTTTAATGCTATATAGATTGATTTTGAAAGTTTATCTCTATCAAATGATGATTTTCTGCCACTCTTTTTGACAACCATTATTTCTCTAAATTGAACTCTTTCAAAAGTTGTAAATCTTGCACCACATATGCATAATCTTCTTCTTCTTATGGCGGTTCCATCTTCAGTTGGTCTGGAATCTACAACTGATGTTTCGCCTTTTTTACATATGGAACAAATCATTACTTTAAATTCTTATAAATTGGGAAGTGAGAGGTAAGTTCAATAACTTCATTTCTGACTTCTTCTTCAATTTTACTATTATCATTGGGATTTTCAGATAAACCTTTTACAACTTTAGTTATTAGTTCACCAACTTTTTCAAATTCTTTTAACCCAAAACCTCTAGTTGTAGCTGCTTGAGTTCCTAACCTTATGCCAGATGTTATCATTGGTTTTTCTGAATCGAATGGGATACCATTTTTATTACATGTAATATTGGCATTGGAAAGACTTTCGGCTGCTAAATTGCCCTTGACATTAAATGGTCTTAGATCAACTAACATTAAGTGTGTGTCTGTTCCTCCAGAATAAATCTTAAAACCATTATTCTTAAGTGTCTCAGATAGAATCTTAGCATTAGATAAAACTGATTTAATGTAATCTTTAAAATCTGGCCTTAAAGCCTCTAAAAAACCAGCAGCTTTAGCAGCTATAACATGCATCAATGGTCCACCTTGGTAACCAGGAAATACTGCTGTGTTAAATTTTTTTGCTAAGTCTTCGTGATTTGTTAAAATGATTCCACCTCTAGCACTTCTAAAAACTTTATGGGTTGTTGAAGTTACTACGTGTGCGTGATCACAAGGATTTGGATAACCCTTACCTGCAACTAAGCCAGAAAAATGAGCCATATCTACCATCAAATATGCTCCTACTTTATCAGCAATTTCTCTAAATCTTTTAAAATCAATTACTCTAGAGTATGCACTACCTCCACAAATTATAAGTTTTGGTTTATGCTCTAAGGCAAGCTTCTCAACATTATCATAATCAATAAGTTCTGATTCTTTATCAACATCATATCCTATTGGATTAAACCATTTACCTGACATTGAAATTTTTAATCCGTGGGTAATGTGTCCACCTGAATTTAAACTCATGCCCATAAATGTATCACCAGGATTTAATAGCGCTAAAAATACAGCTCCATTTGCTTGGGCTCCAGAGTGTGGTTGGGCGTTTGCAAATTTGCAATTAAACAACTTTTTCAATCTTTCAATTGCTAAATTTTCAGCAACATCAACATGCTCACAGCCATTATAGTATCTTTTTCCAGGATATCCTTCTGCATATTTATTTGTTAAAACGGAACCTTGTGCTTCTAGGACAGCTTGTGAAACAATATTTTCAGATGCAATTAATTCAATATGCTGTTGTTGTCTTTTTAATTCGTCACTAATTGCTTTATATAGTTCTGGATCAGCTACAGATAAACTGTCCTCAAAAAAACTTTTATAACTGTCATTTAGATAATTTTTTTCACTAGACATAATTAAATCTTTTTAATTCTTTTCGCGTGTCTTCCTCCATCAAACTTTGTATTTAAAAAAACACTGACACAATTTAAAGCATTTTTTTTAGTAAGTAGTCTTGATCCTAATGTAATGATATTTGCATCATTATGCAATCTTGATAATTTTGTGGATTTTAAATTAAAACACTGAGCTGCACGTATGTTTTTATGTCTATTTGCCGCAATATTCATGCCTATGCCAGAACCACAAACTAATATGCCAATATGATTTTTATCAGTTTTAACTTTTTTAGCAACTTTATGAGCATAATCAGGATAGTTAACTCTATCATTATTAAAAGGACCTAGGTCTGTATATTTAATTTTTTGTTTATCTAAATGAAGTTTAATATTTTCTTTTAACTTATAACCAGCATGATCAGATGATAAAAATATTTTTTTCAAACTAATTAAACTTATAATCTAGAACACAAGCTACTAAGTGAATTCGATTTTCTTCACCACCGTTAAAAGCATTGTGGTATTTTGTATTATTAGTAACCCAAACAGATCCATCTGCAGGCATATGTTTGGCAACATGATCTACTACCATAATGGCACCAGGATTTGTAATTATTGGAATGTGCAATCTTGGTTCCGGATCTCTGTGCCAACTTAGTGTAGATCTGGGTTCTTTTAACAATATTCTTACTCTACCTAATTTATATTTTGAAGAAAGTGTATCAAATACTTCTTTGAAATAGGTATTTTCATAATCCTTTATAAACTCAGAGTATGCAGATTCATCAACTGTGACATCTCTTGAAACTTCTTTTCCTGACTTGTCTGGCTTAGTCCAATAAACACCTCTAGCCTTACTTCCCTTTACAGAATCTGGATCACCAGGAATTTGTGTTAGAGAAATGGCTCCAAAGTGGGCAATACCTCCACCATCATCAAATTTTTTAGTTTGAACAATCTGATTGTAAGCTTCCTGTAATTTATTAATATCAAATTTAATATTTTGTTTTTGAAAGTCACTAAAATCTAAAATTTTTTCTTCTTTTTTTAGATCTAAGTTTACAATATTTTTGTTATCTGTGTTCATGTTGATTGTTTTTTACTCTTTTTAATATATATTTGTATAATACATTTGTCGCATTTTAAAAGTAGATTTAAACATGATTACAGGAAATTACCCAAATTTGAGACTTAGACGTAGTCGTAAAAATGATTGGTCTAGAAGATTAATTCAAGAGAATAGCCTTTCACCTAGTGATTTTATATTACCCATATTCTTGATTGATGGAAAAAATATAAAACAATCCATTAAAACAATGCCTGATGTTTATAGATATACAATTGATAAAATAGGAATCGTAGTTGATCGAGCAATCAAAAATAAGATACCTATGGTTGCATTGTTCCCCTATACAAATAAGACAAAAAAAAATGCTATTGGAACTGAAGCTTTAAATGAGGACAATCTTGTTTGTAAAGCTGTTCGATATATTAAAAAAAAATATAAAAATGAAATTGGTATTATGTGTGATGTAGCATTGGATCCCTACACTACTCATGGTCATGATGGTTTGATAAAATCAGGCTACGTATTAAATGATGAAACTATTGAGGTCTTGATAAACCAATCATTGTTACAAGCAGAAATTGGTTGTGATATTCTGGCTCCATCAGACATGATGGATGGAAGAATTGGTAAAATAAGAAAAGCTTTGGATAAAGAAGGACATGAAATGGTTCAGCTACTTTCTTATGCGGTAAAATATGCTTCAAGCTTTTACGGACCGTTCAGAGATGCGGTTGGTTCAAAAGGTTTATTAAAAGGTGATAAGAAAAATTACCAAATGGATTTTAGAAACAGTGATGAGGCATTGAGAGAGGTGGCTCTAGATATTAAAGAAGGAGCTGACATGGTTATGGTTAAACCTGGTATGCCTTATTTAGACATAATTAAAACTGTTAAAGATAATTTTAAGATTCCTGTTCTAGCCTATCAAGTCTCAGGTGAATACTCACTATTAAGTAATAGTATTAAAAAAGGTCTAATAGATAAAGGCTCTGTGTTAGAGAGTTTGATTTCTTTTAAAAGAGCTGGAGCAAACGCTATAGTAAGCTACTACGCTGATAGAATTAACGATTTAATCAAATAATTATTTTAAAAGATTAATAAAATGAGTCCTAGAAGTTGGAAGGTTTAAATTATTTGGTTTTAGAATACTTTTTTCAAGGTAATCACTAACAAGTTTTAGACCTTTGAGTAAATTTTTTAAATTAACATCAAGATTGCCTTCATCTATTAAAAAATTTGGAATGTTTTTTTTCTCTGTCGAAGATTTGACGTAATAATTAGTTTCATTGTTAATAATCTCTTTTTCAACCATATTTTTTAATTCTAAATCATATCCCAATAATTTTAACAGTTCCAACTCCCAGAAAATATATTTTTGTATCCAGCTATCAGAAGTTAATATTTCAAAAAATTTATCAATTAATTTAAAAATTTCTTTATTAGATTGAGCTTCTGCAGTAAGAAGTTTTATAAGATGCATTGCTGAGGTAATACATGATAGTTTTTGATTTTCGTCAAAATAGAGTGGAGTTAAGGCTTTTAGAATTTCTATTTTAAAATAACCAATTCTAGTAACACTTTTAGAATTATAGTTTACATAAATTTTATTACCAATTTGTAAATAGTTTTTGATTTTCTTTGACGTACCACCAAAAATTATCCCTGAAATTTTTCCATGGTTTTCTGTAAAAACTTCAGCAATTATTGAATTTTCACTGTATCTATTTTTGGAAACTAAATAAGCGCTATCATCCCAATTCATTTTTTAAAAATATCCTCAATACATAAAGAAGCAGAATTCTGTTCTGCGTCTTTTTTAGAAGATCCCTCTGCTGTGAAAAATTTAGTATTTTTTAATTTAACAGCAACTTTAAAGAGTGGTTTATGTCGAGGCCCAGTATTAGATATCAGCTTATAAATAGGCAAGACTTTAAAAATTTTAAGCGAGTACTCTTGGAGTTTTGTTTTTGCATCAATTTGGGTTACAACACTTGCTGTAATATGCTCACTCCATAAATTGAGAATAAATTTTTCAGTAAAATTTAAACCTTTGTCAAGATAGATCGCTCCAATTAAGGCCTCTAAACAGTCCGCTACTATTTTATCTTCAATTTCAATTTTTTTATTCTTAGGGTTTAAAACTAAAATATATTTCTCTAGTTCAATTTTTTTAGCAATTTCTAGACATTTTTTTTTATTTACTAATGAAGCAAATTTTTTATCTAGCACCCCTTCTCTTTCTTCTGGATAAAGTTCTAATAATTTTTTTGCAATAATAAGACCTAAAACTCTATCTCCTAAAAATTCAATTTTTTCATTATTGTTTATAGAATCAAAGCTTTTGTGCGTTAAGCTTTTAATGAAAATTTTTTGATCTGAAAACTTTAATTTTAATTTCTTTTCTAATGTTGTGGGATTAATTTTCATTAAATAATTTTCTTAAAAAACCTGTCAAATCTAATTGTCTTATGCCATTTCCAAAAAGAAAAAATATTTCCAATTCTAAAATCAGATGAAAAAAAAATAAATTGAGCTTTGCCGACTAAATTATCTTCATGAACATAACCGACACTAGTCAGGTATCTACTATCTTTAGAGCAGTCTCTGTTGTCACCTAAAAAAAAATAGTGTTTAGAAGGAACTATAAAATTATCAGAATTTTGAAAACTATAACTTTTTAAATATACACTATTATGTGTTTTGCCATTTGGAAGTTTTTCCTCAAATGTATTAACGTCTATAGTTTGTTTTCCACAATAAATTTTATCATTTTGGGAAATTATAGATTTGAATATTTGATTATTGTTTACAAATAGATCACCGTTAATGAATTGAATATTATCACCTGGTAGACCAATTAATCTTTTAATATAATCTGTCCTATTATCAGCTGGTGTTTTAAAAACAATAACATCACCAACCTTAGGTTTCTTAGAAAATAGTCTTCCATTTATTATTGGTGGGCTAAAAGGGAAAGAATGCTTGCTGTAACCATAAGAATACTTCGTAACAAACAATCTATCACCAATTAAAAGTGTTGGTTCCATTGATGACGAGGGAATATAGAAAGGTTGAATAAAAAGAGATCTGATAACAATAGCTATTACTAAAGCATAAAAAATTGTCTTAACATTATCAATTATAATATTTTTGGTTATCATTTTTTTTGTAAAATTACGTAGGCTATAGAATATTTTTTTTCATCTGAAATTGACAGAAAGAAATCAAAGGATGCTATCTTAAATTGTTTTTTAATAATTTTTATAATTTTATCAGTGACTACAAATGAGGGTTTTCCTAATTTATCATTAGTTATAGTTATATCTTTAAAATTCAAATTACCCCTAAAACCTGTTCCAATTGCTTTAGAAAATGCCTCTTTAGCAGCAAATCTTTTAGAATAATAAGATTTTTTATTTGTTATGTTTTTAGCTAATAATATTTCTGAGCTAGAAAAAACTCTTTTAATAAAACTAACATTTTTTAAAGATTTATGTATTCTAATATTTTCTACTATATCGACACCGATACCAAGAATTTTCATATCTATTTATTGGTTATTTTTTTAAATGCCTTAATAGTGTTTTTTAAACCATGAGTGAGTGACTCACCGATTATAAAATGACCAATATTAAATTCTGTAATTTCTTTAATTTTACTTAGTATAGTGGTAGTTTTATAGTCAAGTCCATGACCAGCATGAACCTCAATTCCAAGTTTAACACCAAGTTCTGAACATTTCTTAATTTTTAAATATTCATTTTTATAATTTTTATTTTCTTTTACTAAATTAGAAATTTTCCCAGTATGTAATTCAACACAAGAGGAATTTAATTCTTTTGCAATTTTTACATCTTTTAACGTTGGGTCAACAAATAAACTTGTTCTAATATTTTTCTTATTAAATAATGATATTATTTCTTTTATTTTTTTTTTATTTCTTATTAGGTTTAATCCACCTTCTGTTGTTACTTCCTTTCTTTTTTCTGGAACTATGCAAATAAAATTGGGTTTATTTTTTAAAGCTATATTTATTATTTTTTTGTTTAGTGAAATTTCTAAATTAGTGATTATTTTTTTATTTTTACAAATTTTAATAACATCAATATCTTTTATATGTCTTCTGTCTTCTCTCAAATGTATAGTTACTGAATGAGCTCCACATTTAGTTACATGCTTAGCAATGGTTAACGGATCTGGGTGGAACGATCCTCTTGCATTTCTTATTGTAGCAACATGATCAATATTAATACCTAGTCTTTTCATTTAATAAATCTACTTCCGGGAATTGTAATCGGAGTATTTTTAAGAATTTCTGGAAGGTTATTTTTCTTAAATGTCGGAACGTCTATTTTCATGTGTGAAATAATATTCCTTTTTATCTTTAGTGATTTCTTGGTTGATCTATCGATAATCGAGGCAAAGCCAATAAGTTTTGCACCTGGTTTTGTAATCAACTTAACGCATTCTAAGCTTGATTTGCCTGTTGTTATAACATCTTCAATTATTAAAACTTTTGATCCTTTTTTTATATGAAACCCACGTCTTAAGGCAAATTTACCATTAACTCTTTCACAAAATATTGTCTCTTTTTTTAGAAGTTTGCCAATTTCATAACCAATAATAACGCCCCCCATTGCAGGGGCTAAAATCAAATCTATAGATTTAAATTTTTTTTTAATTTTTTTTGCTAATGAATTACAAATATCCTTAGCTAAATGTGGAAAGCTTAAAAGTTTAGCACACTGAATATATTTAGGTGAATGCAACCCCGAAGAAAGAATAAAATGACCTTCTAAAAGTGCGTTAGTTTTTTTTAAAATATTTAAAGATTTTTCGTGTGAAAGCATTACGTTCCTTTAACCAGTTATCCTCGTGTCTAATGATTTTAAATTTAATTTCCTTTTGTTTTAACTCACTGATAAAATTTGTAAAGTTCTTCAAATCTTTTATAATTAGATTGAATTTAAAATTAATATATTCTTTAGACTTTTCCTTCATTTCAACGCTCGAAATGTTTAAACTATGGCTACCAAGTAAAGTAGTTATCTCTCCTAGTTTTCCTGGTTTATCAGACAAAGAAATCCATAGCGTAGTATTGTATTTTTTAATTCTTTGAGCCTTCTCTTCTCCTTTTTTATACCAATACTTTCTAATTGCTGATCTTGCTTTTCCAGTTTTTGTAACAGGTATCCAGTGTAATGAAGGTGATTTATTTTTAGAAGTGATAATATCCACAACATCTCCATTATAAAGTATACTTTGTAACTCACTATCGTTACCATTAATCTTACAAGCTATAGTGCTATTACCTATATTAGTATGCACAGCATATGCAAAATCGATTGGTGTTGCATCCTTTGGTAATTTAATTACAGATCCTTTTGGAGTGAAGCAAAAAACATTTTCCTGAAACATTTGTAGCTTGGTATACTCATAAGAGTGTTCTGGGTTTTCATTCTTATCAATAATCTCAACTAAATCCGCAAGCCAATCATATTCTTTCCACGTTAATGAATTAAATTTTTCTGAAGATTTATATTTCCAATGTGATGCTATGCCTCTTTCTGCATACTCGTGCATTTGTAATGTTCTAAGCTGTATTTCAATTGGTCTTCTATTAGGTCCTATAATTGAAGTATGTAATGATTGATATTTATTAATCTTAGGCGACGAAATATAATCTTTAAATTTTCCAGGTATACAATTCCACTCTTTGTGAAATATACCAAGAGCTTTATAGCAGTCTTCAACGTTATCAAGTATTATTCTAAATCCAATAATATCTGAAATTTGCTCTAGTGATATTCTTTTTTTTTGAACTTTTCTCCAAATAGAAAAAGGAGTTTTTTCTCTACCAATAATTTCAGCATTAATTTTGTGTTCATTTAACAATCCACTGAATTGCAATGAAATTGAGTTAAAGCTATTTACTTTATCATCTTTAATTTCATCTAACCTTTTTTTTATAAGTTCTCTTGCGTTATTATTTAGAACTTTAAAAGATAAATCTTCTAGTTCATCTCTAATTCTATGCATCCCCATTCTGTCTGCTAATGGTGCATAAATTTCCATAGTTTCTTTTGCGATACGTTCTTTTTTTTCAATTTTTGAAATTGCATCGATAGTCCTCATGTTGTGTAATCGATCAGCAATTTTAACAAGAAGAACCCTAATATCTTTGGATGTTGCTAAAATTAATTTTCTAAAATTTTCAGCTTTTGATGTTGATGTGGCTTGATTTTCAAAAACTGATATTTTGGTTACACCGTCAACTAAATCAGCAACCTCTTGTCCAAACTCATTCTTTATAGTTTCGTAAGTAGCATGTGTATCTTCAATAGTATCATGAAGCAGTCCTGTTGCTATAGTTGCACTATCTAGCTTTAGTTCTGTTAATATATTAGCTACAGCAATAGGGTGAATTGAGTATGGATCGCCAGAATCACGTTTTTGATTTTTATGTGCTCTAATGGCAAAATTATAAGCTTTAAATAATTTTTCTGGATTTAAAAACTTATTATAAACTTTGACTTTATTTATTAACTCTTCTGAATTAAGCATTTTTAACTATAACATCAATTTATATTTGTTTGATAGATCTTAAATCTTTAATTGGTAAAGAATTAATTAAATTAACTATATTAATCTTAGATTCCGGATGTTTCCAACTTCTATCTATTTCAAATAATGGCAACAAAACAAAATTTCTTTTAGTCATCTTTGGATGGGGAGTTGTTAGTTTATTGCTGTTTATATTCAAAATTTTCTTATCATAATCGATTATATCAATATCGCATGTTCGTGGATCATTTTTTTTTAATCTAACCCTGCCTAATTTTAATTCAATAAAGTTACAAATTTTTAATAATTCTAACGGTTCTAAGATTGTCTCAATTTTTATAACAATATTTATAAAATTTGGCATTAAAGGGTTTGGCCAAGATTTTGATGAATAATGAGATGATACTTTTGTTATCTTAATTTTATTTTTTTCTAATTCAGACATAGCCATATGAATGTTGGTAATTTTGTTACCTAAATTTGATCCTATTGCTAAATATGATTGTTTAACTTGATTTTCTAATGTGTCTTGCTTTTTCACGATTCCAATCTCTATTTTTTTTAGTAGCTCTTTTATCAAATTGTTTTTTACCTTTTGCTACTGCTATTTCTATTTTAGCTTTTCCCTTTTTAAAATACATCTTTGTTGGAACAAGAGTAAAACCATCTCTCTGCATTTTACCAATTAATTTATTAATTTCTTTTTTATTCAACAACAACTTTCGTTCATCAGTGGGGTTATGATTTGAATAACTAGCTTGTTTAAAAGCTGCAATATGAGAATTAACCAAAACTATTTCACCTTCTTTTTCTACAGCGTAAGAGTCTGCAATATTCACCTTTCCCTCTCTAATAGATTTAATTTCTGATCCTTTAAGAACTATTCCTGCTTCAATTAAGTCTTCAAAAAAAAAGTTAAAACTTGCTTTTCTATTTAAGCAAATAATTTTTAAACCAGAATTGGCTTTCTTGTTCATTAGAGTAGATTTGCTGATACTAAAGCTTTTTTAACAATATCCTTGGTTGGGTCTGTAACCTTGACCAAAGGTAATCTAACATCGTCATCGCAAAGACCCAAAATTTTTGCGGCATACTTAACGGGGCTTGGATTGCTTTCTACAAACATGGAGTTATGAACAGGTTGTAAAATTTTATCTAGTCTTATCGCTTCCAGCTTGCTCTCATCATTTTCTGTTTTTGAGGCTTTCTGAAAATCAGAACATAACTTAGGAGCAATATTTGCAGTTACACTTATAGATCCAATACCACCTCTGTTATTAAATTCTAAAGCATTATCGTCATTACCTGTCAGCTGAACAAAATCAGCTCCCATTTTATCTTTTTGTTGATTAACTCTATCTAAATCACCTGTGGCATCTTTAACTCCAACAATATTTTTCAATTCATATAATCTAGCCATTGTATCAACAGACATGTCAATTACAGATCTTCCAGGAATATTGTAAATTATAATTGGTATCCCGCATTTGTCGTTTATTGCTTTATAATGCTGATATAATCCTTCTTGAGTTGGCTTGTTATAATATGGAGTTACTATTAGAGCTGCATCCGCACCTGCTTTTTCTGCATGTGTTGTTAGAGAAATTGCTTCTTTAGTTGAATTAGAACCAGTACCAGCAATAACTATAGTTTTTCCATCACTTTCTTTAACGCATAAATCTATTACTTTTTGATGTTCATCGTGACTTAATGTTGGCGATTCACCTGTTGTTCCGGCAGGTACCAGACCGTTAGTGCCATTTGATATTTGAAAATGAATAAGCTTTATATAGGCTTCTACATCGAGCTCATTATTCTTGAACGGGGTTATTAAAGCAACATTTGATCCTTTGAACATAAATACTTATAACATAGTTTAAAGATTCATTTAGTAAATTTATGCCCAGAAAGATATTTTTTTTTATAAAATCACTATTATTAAGTTCGATAATAATAGGAAATGTATTTGCTACTGAAATATCAATAATTCCTTTAAAAAAACCTTTTTTAAATGAAGAGACTCAGAGTGCAAAGATATCACAGGGTATAATTAAACCCAAACCTAAACCATCCAAAAAAAAAGATGAACCTAAAACTACAATAGTCAAAAAAGATCTAAAAAAAATTAATTTTCTTATTCCTAAAAGTAAACCTTTAGTTGTTAAAAAGAGCAAACCAGTAGTCAAGAGTAGGTCAAAATACTACAGTCAAAAAGATTATGGAATTGCAAAAAAATCTATTGCAGCAATGCAAAAAAGTCAGTGGTCAACAGCACTATCGCAGTCTAAAAAAGCTAAGGACAAATCTATATATAATTTTATTCAATGGAGACATTTGCTAACTACAGGCAACCAAGCAAGTTTTTATGACTATTTAACATTTATAAAAAATAATGAAAACTACCCAAGAATAAGTAGAATTCGGTATTTAGCTGAACACAAACTTTCAACAAATAAGATCTCACCAAATAAGATCATAAGTTGGTTTAATTCTGAGGAACCATTAAGTGGTTATGGCAAACTAATACTTGGAGAAAGCTTTATATTAACAGGTGATATCACCAAGGGTACCTCTCTAATTAAAGATGGTTGGATAACTGCAGATCTAAATAGGTCTAATATGAAATTTTTTAGGAAAAAATATAAAAAATATTTAGATGCAAATGATTATATTAAACGTGCAGATTATTTAGCCTGGGAAGGTAAATCTTGGGATTTAAAAAGAATGTTAAGATATTTGCCTAAAGACTATGAGTTGCTTTATACAGCTAGACAAATTTTAATGAGCAAGTCTTATGGTGTTGATAATGCAATCAAAAATGTTCCAACAAAACTTAAAAATGATGCCGGGCTAAATTACGATCGACTTAAATGGAGAAGAAAAAGAGGAAGAGTCGACGACTCCTTAAAAATTATATTTACAGTTCCAAACAATAAAGATTATTTGGTTAGGCCTGATAAATGGTGGAAAGAAAGAGCAATAATGACACGAGCTCTTATTTATAAGAAGAAATATGAGTCAGCTTATAAAGTTGCGAGCAAACATTCTTTGGACATAGGACCAGAATATGCAGATGCTGAATGGATGAGTGGTTGGATTGCATTAAGCTTTTTAGATGATCCTATTTTAGCAATAGACCATTTTAATAATTTTTATCAAAATGTGAGTTACCCAATTAGTTTATCTCGTGGCGCTTATTGGCTTGGGAGATCTTATGAAAAAATTGGTGATAAAGAACAATCTAATCATTGGTATGAAGAAGCAACCAAATATTTATCAACATATTATGGTCAACTAGCATTTTTAAGAATTAGACCCAATGAAACATTTGAGTTAGATGAACAAGCTATTGTGCCTGACACTTATAGAAAATATTTTTATAAAAAAGAATTAGTGAAAATTGTTCATCTTTTAGATGAGCTAAATAAAGATAGATATACAAAAAATATATTAAGACACTTAGCTAATGATAATATTAAAGGTGGAAGTGAAATTTTAGCAGCTGAACTTGCAACTAATATATCAAGATATGATTTTGCAATACAAGTTTCAAAGATTGCATCTTATCAAAAAAGATTTCACAATGATTTTAACTATCCAATAATAAGTACACCTGAATACGTTAATGGAAGAAAAATACCAGAAACTGCTTTTATTCTTTCTCTTATTCGTCAAGAAAGTGAGTTTGATATGAGAGCAAACAGTCATGTTGGTGCTCAGGGATTAATGCAATTAATGCCTTACACTGCTAAGCTGGTTGCCAAACAAGCAAAGTTACCCTATTCAAAATCAAGGTTAACATCTGACCCTGAATACAATATTAATCTAGGGTCTCATTATATAGCTGGTTTAATTTTACAATATGATGGAGCTTATCCTTTTGCTGCAGCTGCTTATAATGCTGGTCCAAAAAGAGTTAAATATTGGAAAAAGATAAATAAAGACCCTCAAAAAAAACAAGTTGATTTTGTTGATTGGGTTGAATTAATTAAATTTAAAGAGACAAGAAATTATGTTCAGCGTGTTATGGAAAACTATAATGTGTATAGATATATCTTAGAAAAAAAACCTATTAAAATGAAGAATTTTTTTAAAGATCACCCTTTATTTTAATGGCGGAAGAGGAGGGATTCGAACCCTCGGTACAAGTTTCCCCGCACGGTCATTTAGCAAACGACTGGTTTCAGCCTCTCACCCACTCTTCCACTGCGACATTGATATAACCGATTGTATTGAATATTCAATATTTATAAAGTAATTCTTAATCATTATTATGAAAAATAAGTATTCAATATTCTCTTTAGTCAAAAATGCTTTTTCCTATCACGAAAATTGGCAAAAAGCCTGGAAAGATCCCACTATAAAAAAAGAATATGATGCAGTTATTATTGGTGGTGGTGGTCATGGTTTGGCAACTGCGTATTATTTAGCAAAAAAACATAATATGAAAAATATTGCTGTTGTAGAAAAAGGCTGGATTGGTGGTGGAAATACAGGAAGAAACACTACGATTATACGATCCAATTATTTATGGGATGCTAGCGCTGGTCTTTATGATCATGCATTAAAATTGTGGGAAGGTTTATCTCAAGAAATAAATTACAATGTTATGTTTAGTCAAAGAGGTGTGATGAATCTTGCACATAACTTACAAGACGTTAGAGATTTAAAAAGAAGAACTCATGCTAATAGATTAAATGGCATAGATGCAGTTTACTTAAGCACAGAAGAAGTTAAAAAATTTTGTCCTATCATTAATACCTCACAAGATATTCGATACCCTGTATTGGGTGGAACTTTGCAAAGAAGAGCTGGTACTGCAAGACATGATGCTGTTGCTTGGGGATATGCTAGGGGTGCAGATGAAATGGGAGTAGATATAATTCAAAATTGTGAAGTTAAAGGAATTAAAAGAAACGGTGATGAAGTAGAAGGTATTGAAACAACTAAAGGTTTTATAAAAACTAAAAAAATTGGAGTAGTAGCTGCTGGTCATTCAAGTGTATTAGCAAATATGGCAGGCTTAAAATTACCTTTAGAGAGTAAACCTCTCCAAGCTCTAGTTTCAGAGCCAGTTAAACCAATTATTGATACAGTAGTAATGTCTAATGCTGTTCATGCTTATGTTAGTCAGTCTGACAAAGGTGAACTTGTAATAGGCGCTGGTACTGATGATTATATTTCTTATTCACAAAAAGGTAGTCATGATATTGTTGAGGGAACATTAAATGCAATCTTAGAGCTTTATCCAATTTTTAGTAGAATGAGAATGCTTCGACAATGGGGTGGAATTGTAGATATCTGCCCAGATGCTAGTCCTATTATTAGTAAAACGACTATAAAGGGTTTGTACTTTAATTGTGGCTGGGGAACCGGTGGATTTAAAGCAACGCCTGGTTCGGGTGATTTATTTGCTCACACAATAGCAAATAATGAACCACATAAGTTAAATGCAGCATTTAATTTAAATAGATTTATTAGTGGAGACCTTGTTGATGAACATGGCGCAGCGGCGGTAGCTCACTAATGTTTTTAATTACTTGTCCTTTTTGTGGTGAACGTGAACAAAGTGAATTTAAAGCTGGTGGTGAGGCACATATTGAAAGACCTAAACAACCTACGGAACTAAGCGATGGTGAATGGGCGGAATATTTATTTATGAGAAAAAATATTAAAGGTATTCAATTTGAAAGATGGAACCATGCTCATGGTTGTAGAAAATGGTTCAACATTGTTAGGGATACTTCTAATGACAAAATTAAAGCTGTATATAAAATGGGTGAAAAACCTCCTGTAAAATAATTTAATGCTGAAAAATTTAAGAGTTACAACCAGTAAGTATATTGACGAAACTTCTAAAGTTTCTTTTAAATTCAATGGAAAATCTTATTTTGGATATAAAGGCGATACTCTTGCTTCAGCTTTACTCGCTAATGATGTTCATTTAGTAGGGAGAAGCTTTAAATATCATAGACCACGTGGAATAATGACTTCTGGCTCCGAAGAACCTAATGCAATTGTACAAGTTAATAATAACACAGCACTAACAGAACCAAATGTTAGAGCAACTGAACTTGAGATTTATCGTGGGCTTGAAGCAACTAGCCAAAATTGTTGGCCTAGTGTTAATTTTGATATTGGAGGTATAAATAACTTCTTATCCCCCCTTCTACCCGCTGGTTTTTATTACAAAACTTTTATGTGGCCTGCTAACTTTTGGGAAAAGTATGAATATGTTATACGACATTCTGCAGGACTTGGAAAATCTCCAACAGAACCTGACCCTGACATATATGATCATAAATACATTCATTGTGATGTTTTAGTAATTGGAGCTGGTATTAGTGGAATTATGGCTGCAAAGACTGCAGCAAAAAATAATCTCAAAACATTATTGCTTGATGAAAAAAATGAAATTGGAGGATCTACAATTTTCCAAAACTCTGAACATATAAAAATAAATGATCAAAATTCTTCTGCATGGTTAGAAAATGAAATTAATGAATTAAAAAATATTGAAAACCTAGAAATTAAAACAAGAACTAGTGTTGCTGCTTATCATGGATACAACTATTTATTAGCAAGAGAAAATTTAACTGATCATCTTCCTAAAAATGAAAAAAATAAAAAAGTAAGACAAAGATTGTTAAAAATTAGAGCTAATAAAGTTATTGTTGCTACTGGCTCTTTAGAAAGACCTCTAGTGTTTAACAATAACGATAGACCAGGCATTATGCTTTCATCTGCAGTTAAGAAATATGCAGATTATTATGGTGTTGCAACTGGTCAAAAGAATATATTTTTTACTAATAATGACACAGCTTATGAAAGTGCAATTTCATTACAAAAAAAAGGTATTAAGGTTGAAGCAATCATAGATATTAGGGAACAATCTAATACTGTATTTACTAAAGAAACTGAAGATTTAGGAATTAAAGTTTATAGATCACACACAGTTGTAAATACAGAGGGTTATAAAAAAATTAATAAAATTACGATAATGGAATTATCAAGAGATGGACAATCTTTTGCAAGCCTGAAAAAGATAGAGCTTGATTGTGATTGCCTAGCAATTGCAGGTGGATGGACGCCAGCTGTTCATTTGTTTACTCAATCAGGAGGTAAACTAAAATTTAGAGAAAAAGATCAAGTTTTTATTCCTGATATATACCCATCAGATCAAATTAGTATTGGCTCAAGTAATGGTGATTTTGAATTAGATGATATTATAAAAAATTCTACAAAATCTTTAAAAGAATTTCTAAATTTAAAAGAAACTGAATTTGACAATTTGGAAATAAATTGTCCTAAAGATAATGAGATTAGAACTATTTGGTTACTTCCATCTGATAAAGTTTTAGGAAAAACAAAACCTTTCGTTGATTATCAAAATGATGCAACTGCAAAAGATATTAAACTTGCACTAAGGGAGGGCTTTAGATCAATTGAGCATGTAAAAAGATACACAACAACTGGAATGGGTACTGATCAAGGTAAGCTTGGTAACATGCATGCCCTTGGTATTATTGCAGAAACTGTTGGTGTTAAGATGGGTGAGCTTGGAACTACAACGTTTAGACCCCCTTATACACCTTTAACATTTGGAACAATTGTTGGACGAAATGTTGGTGAATATTTTGATACATTTAGAAGAACACCGATGAATGACTGGCATATAGAAAATAAAGCTGAATTTGAAAATGTGGGTCAGTGGAAAAGAGCTTGGTATTATCCAAAAAATAACGAAACTATGCATGAT
>CAJQTH010000038.1 GCA_905618905.1 uncultured Candidatus Pelagibacter sp.
ATTACAATAATTATGACTAATGCTTTAAATAAAAAAGAAATAATTAAATTATTACCTCATAGAGAACCCATGCTTCTTATAGAAGAGTTAATCGATATTAAAAAATTATTTTCTGCAACAGCAATTGTAAATGTTAAAAAAAGTAGTTTTTTTGTACAAGGACATTTTCCTGACAATCCAGTTATGCCTGGAGTTTTGATTGTTGAAGCTTTTGGTCAAGCAGCAGCAGCTCTTACTGCTCATGGGATTGATAAAGAAACTTATGAAAATAAACTTGTTTTTTTAATGGGTGTTGAGAAAGCAAGATTTAGAAACCCTGTTATTCCCGATTGTAAACTTGAATTACATATAGAGGCAATCAGATCACATGGAAGAGTATGGAAATATAAAGGTGAAGCCTTTGTTGAAGGTAAAAAAATGGCTGATGCTATATGGTCGGCAACTATTGCTGATAGAAAATAATCAGTAATAATTCTTGATAAGTAAATCTTTAAAATTTTGATAAAAAACTTTATCAATGATTAATCCATTTTTTAAAAATAGAGGTCCTATAAAAATTAATGAAATTTTAAACTCTGTAAATATTACAAATAAGTTTGATTATACAGACACAAAAATTTTTGATGTTAAGGATCTTATTCTCGCATCAAATAATGATATTACTTTTTTTCACTCAAAAAATTATGAAAATGCAGCTTCAACCACTAAAGCACCTTATTGTATAACTTCAAAACACTTATCAAGCATATTACCAAAAAGCTGCAAACCTATTGAAGTTGATAATGTTTTAATCTCAACTGCAATGATTACTAAAATCTTTTACCCGGACGCTCTTACTGACGATTTTGATCCTCAAACTGAAAACATTGAAAAAACTTCTTTCCATAACACGGTAAAACATGGTCAAAATATATTAGTTGGAAAAAATATTAAAATTGGAATTAACTGTTTAATAGGTCACAATACTATAATTGAAAGCAATGTTACTATTGGTGGCAATTGTTCAATAGGATCAAATGTTATTATAAGAAATTCTATAATTAAAAATAATGTCTCTATTTTGGATGGATGCGTAATTGGAAAAAAAGGTTTTGGTTTTTTCCCTAATAATACTCGCAATATTCGATACCCTCATATAGGAATTGTAATAATTGAAGATAATTGTGAAATAGGATGTGGTTCCACAATTGACAGAGGATCTTTATCTAACACTATTATCGGAAAAAATACTTTCTTAGACAATCAGGTTCATATAGCTCACAATAATAAGATAGGTAAAAATTGCATTATAGCTGGCCAAGTTGGTTTTGCTGGAAGCTCTACTTTGGGAAACAATGTAATGATTGGTGGGCAAGCGGGCATATCAGGTCACTTAAAAATTGGTGATAACGTACAAATTGGTGGTGGGTCTGGTGTTATAAAAAATATTCCAAACAATTCTAAAGTGATGGGTTACCCAGCTAAAGATTTGAAAAAATTTATTAAAAACAATAAATGATACACAAAACTGCAATAATAAACCCAAAGGCTAAAATTTCTTCAAATGTTGCAATAGGCGCTTACTCTGTAGTAGGACCTGATGTAGAAATTGATGAAAATACAATTATTCATTCACATGTTGTTATCTCAGGAAATACTAAAATTGGTAAAAATAATAAGATTTATCCATTTGCATCTATTGGTAATGACCCTCAAGATTTAAAGTACAATGGTGAAGATACTAAATTAATTATCGGGAATAAAAATACTATTAGGGAATATGTAACCATACATCCTGGGACAGTAGGTGGTGGTAGTGAAACGATAATTGGTAATAATTGCCTGTTAATGATATCTAGTCATGTTGCACACGACTGCTTAGTGGAAGACAATGTAGTTATTGCAAATAATGTTGCTATTGCAGGTCATGCTCAAATCGGAAAAAATGTTATTATAGGAGGAAACTCAGCTGTACAACAATTTACAAGGATTGGTAAAATGGCAATGATAGGAGGTATGACAGGGGTTCTTCACGATGTAATACCATATGGACTATCAACTGGTAACAGAAATATTTTACAGGGATTAAATTTGATAGGTTTAAGAAGAGCTAAATTTGAAAATGAAGAAATCCTAGGTTTGAATGAAGCTTATAAAGAGATATTTGCCACTAAAAGTTTAACAGAAAATATTAGCAAATTAAATGGCTCTTTTAAAAATAGCTCTTTGGTAAAAGAAGTGGTTGAGTTCATTACAAAAGATAAAAAAAGATCTATTTGCACACCATTTTCATAAGATGATAGGATTAAT
>CAJQTH010000039.1 GCA_905618905.1 uncultured Candidatus Pelagibacter sp.
TCTAGCACTTGAATCAATTTGATAAATTTTCATAAGTATAGATTGTTATTAACCTATTAACCGAAGTTTTGCAAAAAAGGTAAATAATTTAAAATATAGTAGCCTAAAATTTGTAATTGGTTTGTTAAAATTAGAACCCCAGTTATTAAAAGTATTACACCCCCACTCTTTGTGACTAAATTAATATTTTTTTTAAAGTTTTTAGAAAACATCAAAAATTTTTGCATTAGATAACCTGATAAAATGAAAGGTATTGCTAACCCAAGTGAATAAAAGCTAAGTAATATTATAGCTTTAAATACTGTTTCTTCTGTAGAGGCTAATGCAAGAATTGATCCCAAAATTGGACCAATACAAGGTGTCCATCCAAAACCAAAAGCCATACCAATAATAAATGAAAACCAAATATTATTATTTTTTTTGGTATAAATCTTTTTTTCAAAATTTAAAAAACTAATATTTATAATTCCAATTAATTGTAGAGAAAATATAATAATAATTAAACCAGCAAGTATTCTTAACGTTTCTGAATTTTGTAACAATACTTGTCCCAAGTAAGAGGCAGCTGCCCCAAATATAATAAAAACAAAAGAAAAACCTAAAGTAAATAATATTAATGGTACCAAATTAATTTTTTTATTTGCAAGTAGTTCATCCAAAGATGCTCCAGAAATAAAAGAAATGTAACCTGGTATTAAAGGCAAAACACAGGGTGATAAAAAACTAATTAGGCCTGCACTAAAAGCGATGAGTAATTCGATCATATAAAATTACTCTGCAACCACTTTGATATTTTGTCTTCCAAGATTATCAACTACTAGGTCCATTTTATCTCCATTTTTTAAAAAGACTGGAGGATTCATACCAAGGCCAACTCCAGGCGGAGTTCCTGTTGTAACTATATCACCCGGCATCAATGTTATAAAACTTGTAATGTGAGCTATTAAAAAATTAAAATTAAAAATCATCTGATTGGTGTTTCCTGTTTGATGTCTATTACCATTGACATCTAGCGTTAAATTCAAATTATTGACATCTTGAATTTCATCTTTAGTTACTAAATAAGGTCCTAAAGGTCCAAATGTATCGCCGGATTTACCTTTAACCCACTGTCCACCTTTTTCTTTTTGCCACTCACGCTCACTAACATCGTTACAAATACAGTATCCAAAAATGTAATCTTGTGCATCTTTTTCTAAAACTCTTTTTGCTTTTTTTCCAATAACAAAAGCAATTTCAACTTCATGATCTAATTTTTTTGACCCGTTTGGTATTATAACGTTATCGTTTGGTCCAACTATGGAATGAACTGACTTATTAAATAAAACTGGGTTCTCTGGTGTTTTTGCTCCTGTTTCTCTTGCGTGCTCAACATAGTTTAAACCAATTGCAAAAAAATTTCCTGGTTTACTAATACAAGATCCTATTCTTTCTTTTTGATCTACTTCATCTAAATTCTCTAGATTAATACCTTTTAAGACATCAAGTGTTTCAAAATTTATAGTATCGGGATTCAAATCCTTTATATATGAAGAAAGATTTCTATATTTTCCATTATTATCAATTATGGCTGGAATTTCACAACCTTCATTTCCTATTCTTAGTAATTTCATTATTTAATTATGTTTAGTTTTTTAATCTCATTGTACAAAGAGCTATGATCGGTATTTCCATGTCCCTCATCTACTAAGTTTTTATACATTTCTTTTATTAGACTTGAAATAGGTAAATGTAAATCTGCAGCTTTGCCAGCATTTACAATATTTGTCATGTCCTTTAATTGAGTGGTAGTTTTTCCTTTTGGTGAAAAATCTTTATCAATCATTCTTTTACCATGAGTTTGTAATATCTTACTATCAGCCCAGCCTCCAGATAAGGCCTCAATCATTTTACTTGGATTTGTTCCAGATTTTTCACACAAAGTAACCGCCTCCGCAACAGCTCCTATGGTTATACCAACTATAATTTGATTGGCTAATTTTGATATTTGTCCCGATGATACTGGACCAACTAACGTTGGATTGCCTAATTTTTTAAGCAAATCAAGACATTCATTAAATACTCTTTCTTCACCTCCAACCATTATTGCTAAAGATGCTTCTTCAGCGCCTATTGTTCCACCAGAAACAGGAGCATCTAAATAATCTATATTTTTTTCTTTTAAAATCTCAGCATATTTTTTTGTTAGAACTGGATTAACCGAGCTCATATCTATTACTGTAGTATTAACTGAGATATTTTTTATAAACTCCTCATCATCCATTACTTTTTCAACAGCAGCGTCATCTGTTAGCATTGTAATAATTATATCTGAATTTATTACAGCATCTTTAATAGATTTAGAAATCTCAGCACCGAATTCTTTTAATCTTTCTGCTTTATCTTGAGATCTATTAAATGCTTTTAGTTTATAACCGGATTTAAGTAAGTTTTTTGCCATGGGAAATCCCATGAGGCCAATCCCAATAAATCCAATATTTTTCATTAAGATTAAATGCTAACCTTTAATACCCATGTGAGTATACTTAACATTAAGGTAGTCTTTAATAGCCATTGATCCACCTTCCCTGCCATATCCACTTTGTTTAATTCCACCAAATGGAGCTTCAGCAATTGCAACTGCTCCAGTATTAACTGCTACAGAACCTGTTTCTAATTGCTCGGATGCAAGATGAGCTTTTTCCATAGAATTAGTACAAACATAACTACATAAGCCAAGATCATGATCATTGGCTCTTTCAATTACTTCATCAAATGATCTAAAAGATAATATCGGAACTAATGGTCCAAATGGTTCTTGTTTCATAATTGTAAAGTCATCTTTTACATCATCAAAAACTGTTGGCTCATAATAAAAACCTTTGTTGAAGCCTGCTGGCCTTTTACCACCCAATAAAACTTTAGCACCTTCTTGTTTAGTTTTTTCAACTAATTCTTCAATTTCTTCCAATCTCTTTTTAGTTGTTAACGGACCTAATTGAGTATCTGAATCCATTCCATTTCCAATTTTTAATTTTTTAGTTTTCTCTATAAATAAATTTATGAATTCTTCTTTTTTTGACTCGTGTATATAAAACCTATTAGGAGAAATACAAACTTGACCATTATTTCTAAATTTTGCAGCAATAGCCATGTCAGCTGCTTTTTTAATATCAGCATCATCAAAAACTATAAAAGGAGAATGGCCACTTAATTCCATTGTTACTCTTTGAACTTTATCTGCAGCTTGTTTTAAAATCAATTTTCCAACTCTTACAGATCCAGTAATTGAAATTTTTTTAATTATATCTGATTGAATTAATTGAGAGGCAATACTTGGTGGATCACCTGATAAAAGATTGACTGCACCAGGAGGAACACCACATTCTCTACAAATATCAACTAATTCCATTACCACGCCTGGTGTAATAGTATCTGGTTTAATAATCACTGAACAACCAGCCGCTAGTGCAGTTGATATTTTTCTAGCTGCTAGAATAAGTGGAAAATTCCAAGGTGATAAAGCAGCTACAACTCCAACTGGTTGGTAATAAACATGTACCCTTGTGTCTTCAAATCTACTTTCTATAGTTTGACCAAAAATTCTTTTTGTTTCTTCAGCATTCCATTCAAAAATATCAGCTGCTCCATTTGTTTCACCAATACCTTCTGCTAAAGGTTTTCCATTTTCTAAAGTCATCCATTTAGCTAGTACTTCTTTTTTTTCTCGAAGTTTATCTGCTATACGTCTTAAAATATAAGATCTTTCCCATGGTGTTGTTTTTTTCCAAATCTTAAATCCTTTCTCAGAAGATTTTAATGCTTTATCAATATCAACTGGTGTTGCTTTAGAAGCGTTTCCTAAAACTTCTTCCGTCGCAGGATTGATAACTTCATAGGTTTCCTTGTTAGAAGAGGGCGACCAATTGCCATCGATAAATTGTCCAAATTTTTCGTACATAATTTGTTAAACCTTAAGTTGATTTTAATAAATATTTTCACAAATTTTTAACAAATATGATTAAGTCTTACAAATTAATAAAGGAGAAACTAATGAATAAATATATTGTAATGGGCAATTATACAGCAAAAGCATTTCAAGGCTTTATGAAAGATCCCTCTCAAGACAGAACGGTAGCAGCAACTCAATTATCAAAAGCTGTTGGTGGTAAAATGGAATCTTTTGATATTGTTAGAGGGTCTTATGATTTTGTTGGAGTAATAACTGGCGATGTAGGTTTTGAGGCAACTGCTGCTGTTAAATTAGCTGTCGAATCAACTGGAACAATAACAAACTTTACTATCCTTGAAAAAATGGACATTAATAAAGCTGCTGAACTTGCTGTTAAAGCTATGGCTGGCTACAAACCAGCTGGTTAATTATTTATGTTAACTTCTAGTTTTAATAAGCTAGAAGTTAACTCACTTCAAATAAAGTTGAAAACATTTTACTAGATAAATCATCACCATTTTTATTATTATTATATAATACTTCAATAATGAAAAAATATAAACATTCAGAAATAACTCCAGAATTAATATACAATAAAAGAAGAAAATTTATTAAATCTATTGGACTTGGCGTTGGTTCTATATCCTTAAGTAGT
The DNA here is from genome assembly GCA_905618905.1 of uncultured Candidatus Pelagibacter sp. Lineage (GTDB taxonomy): Bacteria > Pseudomonadota > Alphaproteobacteria > Pelagibacterales > Pelagibacteraceae > Pelagibacter. The sequence goes on from CAJQTH010000039.1 coordinate 4,587, forward strand.
ATACCTTTCTTAAATACTGCTTACTCTCAAAATAAAACTGAATTAACATCATATGAGGATATAACAAGTTATAATAACTATTATGAATTTGGCACCGGAAAGAAAGATCCTTTTAAAAACTCACAAGAATTTAAAACTAAACCTTGGATTGTTACTATTGAAGGTGAAGTAGATAATCCAATCACACTTTCAGCTGAAGAAATAATTTCTTTATTTCCTTCCGAAGAAAGAGTTTATAAACTTAGATGCGTTGAAGGTTGGTCCATGGTTATTCCTTGGATGGGATTTTCTCTAAGTAAACTACTTAGTAAAGTATCTATTAAAAACACTGCAAAATTTGTTGAATTTGAAAGTGTTTATGACCCTGATCAAATGAAAGGTCAAAGATATCCAGTTTTAAATTGGCCCTATAGAGAAGGATTAAGAATTGATGAGGCTATGCATCCTATAACAACAGTAGTTACTGGGCTTTATGGAAAGGCATTGCCCAATCAAAATGGGGCTCCATTAAGAATTTTTGTTCCTTGGAAATACGGTTTTAAAAGTGCAAAAGCAATTGTTAAAATAAAATTAGTTAAAAAAATGCCTACATCATCTTGGATGAGGTCATCACCAAGAGAATATGGGTTTTATTCAAATGTTAATCCAAATGTATCACATCCTCGATGGTCGCAAGCAACAGAACGAGTTATAGGTGAAGGTATTTTAGCTCCTAGAATTGAAACTGAAATGTTTAATGGGTATGGTGATGAAGTTGCAAATTTATACTCTGGTATGAACTTAAAGATAAACTTTTAAATAAAAAATTTTTTTTATAAAATATGCAGAAATATATAAAAATACCCATTTTTTTTTTATCTTTACTACCAATATTAATTATTTTTTATCAAATTATCTTTAATCAATTAGGTCCTGAACCTGTAAAAGAAATTACACATGTGACTGGTAATTGGACACTTCGTTTTATTATAATAACTCTTGCAATGACTCCTCTACAAAAATTTACTAAATCAAATTTTTGGATTAGCTATAGGAGAATGTTTGGCTTGTTTGTTTTTTTTTATGCTTCAGCACACATGATGACATATGTAGGAATAGATTATCGTTTTGATTGGTCTAGTATTAGTGATGATATTGTTAAAAAAAAATTTATATTTGCTGGATTTTTAGCTTGGCTTTTATTAGTGCCACTTGCTCTTACTTCTTCTAAACGCATGATAAGATTGCTAAGAGATAAGTGGAGGAAAATACACAAACTTATTTATGTAATTTCTTTATTAGGAATTATTCACTACTTGTGGTTAGTTAAAGTAGTTACGGTTGAGCCCTTAATCTATCTTATAATTATAGTAATTTTACTTATGCTAAGAGTTAAAATGAAATTCAATTAATTAATTGATTTTTTTTCAGGAACACAAATCTCTGATCTTGTTAAAAATCTTCTTCCAGTTCCATTATCGAGTGAAAACATTCCACCCATTCCTTTAATACAATCAATAATTAAATCTGTATTTTTCCATGCTTCATGTTGGGTTTCACTTATATAAAAAGGAATACCCCCAATTTTACCAATCAAAACATCATCATCGCTTATAAGGAATTCTTTAACTGGATAACACATCGGGGCACTGCCATCACAACATCCACCAGATTGATGAAAAAGCAATTCTTTACCATGATCTTTCTTTAGATCTTCAATTAATTCTAACGCTAATGGTGTTGCTGAAACTTTCATGGTTATATGGCCCGTACTTTAATACAGGCCACTATAATATATCTGTTAAAAGAAGCCTAATTTTTTCTCACTGTATGACACGTGTAAGTTTTTCACCTGTCTATAATGATCAAGCATCATTTTATGTGTTTCTCTCCCAATTCCAGATTGTTTATAACCTCCAAAAGCAGCATGAGCTGGATAAGCATGGTAACAGTTAGTCCAAACTCTTCCTGCTTGGATCCCTCTTCCCATTCTATAAGCAATATTTCCATTTCTAGTCCAAACACCTGCTCCTAAACCATAAAGAGTATCATTTGCAATTTCTAATGCATGCGCTTCATCTTTAAATTTAGTAACAGAAACCACTGGACCAAAAATTTCTTCTTGGAAAACTCTCATAGAGTTATCACCTTCAAAAATAGTAGGTTGGATATAATTACCTTTTTCCAAACCACTGTTTAAGTTAGCAACCTCACCTCCACATAGAACTTTAGCACCCTCTTTCTTACCTAAATCTAAGTAAGATTTTATTTTCTCCATTTGCTCTAATGATACTTGAGCACCAATCATGGTTTCCATTTTTAAAGGGTTGTCTTGTGTTACAGCTTTTGTTCTAGCGATAGCTCTTTCCATAAATTTATCATAGATAGATTCTTGAATCAAAGCTCTACTAGGACAAGTGCAAACTTCTCCCTGGTTAAGAGCAAACATTGTAAAACCCTCGAGACATTTATCAAAGAATTCATCATCTTGATCCATGACATCTTCAAAGAAAACATTTGGAGATTTTCCACCTAATTCTAAAGTTATTGGAATTAAGTTTTGAGCAGCATACTGCATAATCAAACGCCCAGTTGTTGTCTCACCCGTAAAAGCAATCTTTCTGATTCTTTTAGATGAAGCTAATGGCTTACCTGCTTCAAGACCAAAACCACTTACAACATTAAGAACTCCTGGAGGTAATAGATCTCCAATAAGCTCCATTAGTAGTAAGATTGATGCTGGTGTTTGCTCAGCTGGTTTTAAAACTACACAGTTACCTGCAGCAAGTGCTGGTGCAAGTTTCCATGTTGCCATTAATAACGGGAAGTTCCAAGGTATAATTTGTGCAACTACACCAAGTGGTTCAGGTATATGATAAGAATACTCACTGTTACTTATCTCTGAAACAGAACCTTCTTCTGCTCTAATTGCTCCAGCAAAATATCTCCAATGATCAACAACTAATGGTAAATCAGCTGCCATACATTCTCTGATTGGCTTTCCATTATCTAGACATTCAGCAGTAGCTAATAGCTCAAGGTTTTTTTCAATAACATCAGCTATTTTAAGTAGCATGTTAGATCTTTCAGTTATTGATGTAACTCCCCAAGTAGGAAAAGCAGCATGTGCAGCATCTAATGCAGCCTCAACATCTTTTGCGTCTGATCTTGGAACAGAACATATAACTTCATTATTAATTGGACTTACGTTATCAAAATATTTTCCTGATTTTGGTTTAACGAATTTTCCACCTATAAAATTTCCATATTGTTCTTTAAATGGAAATTTGACT
>CAJQTH010000040.1 GCA_905618905.1 uncultured Candidatus Pelagibacter sp.
TAGTAATAGACGCTAACTTTGTTAAGTTAGATATATTTTTTGAAAGTTTAATATTTTTTCTTTTTTTTTTATTTTTTAAAGTCATTTTTTATAAAAATTATTTGATCAAAGAAATTGTTAGTATTCAACTAAATTTATATTAATTTTTTTAAATACTGTCTACAATGAGTTCAACCTACAATTGTTATTTTATGAAATTTAATTTCTAAAGCTTATAAATTCAATCGGGAGACCAATGATCTAGTTTGCTTTATCTCAACTTGTTCTAGTCTGGGGACTAGTTTGTTGCTTAAATTGATGAGTCTTTAAGCAATTTATTTTAAGCTAACTTTTTAATATCCGCATAAGTATTGTAGAATAGTGTAGGTGAGTGTGGGTTAGGTTGTCCTGCTAACTCCGTAAATAATCACCAGCTTCCTGTATCATTTTCCACAGTCTACTTGCGTTTTCTTTGTTCACACCTTCACTTTTCTTGTTTTATCTCAAAATCCTCTAGTTTCTTACCTAGTTATCCCACATAATCCTATAACCACGATCCCTAAAAGTTTTTTCATTTTATTTTAAAATAGAGAATTTAAATAATTTTCAATTAAATGGTTTTTTTCAATATATTTCGTCAAACAAGGTGAACCGGTTATATCATGTCCATCTCTTAAACCGCCAGTTCCACCATCAGCATATTGACATGCCTGGAGCTTAAGATTTCCTAATGATATAAATTTTAAGTCATTATATTTTTTCAAGAAACCTAATGACTCTTCATTTTCGTATGAGTCTTTTGGATGATTAAAAACTAGAGCCTTTAAAGATTTTGCCTGAGTTATTATACTTACTTCATTATTTCTCATAATATGCATTCCAGGCCATTTTTTCTGTTCATGAAAGGTACCTGCCATAGCTGGTTCAAAGGCTATTGCTCCTTTAATTTTATCTGCGTATCTCGAAAGTAAATTTAAAGATAACCACCCACCGCCGGAATGACCTGCGAGCACAAAGTTCTCAAATCCTTGAGCAATAAATTCGTCTATTTTGTTTAATGTAATATTTTGTCTTTTAACATTTTTATATTCTCCGGGATAATCATGTGGTTTTTTTTGTTTTAAAAACTTAAGCCATTTTGATACTTTTTTTACATCTCCTTTAACCCCAGAACATAATCCATATATTTTAACAGTATGACCTTTAATTTTTTTATTGTGTAAATTTACTATCGCGGCTGGAGGAGCACCTACCCATGTGTAACCAATATTTCTAAAACTGCACTTATCCAATTGATGATCGCCACCTTCTCCAGTACTCCATATGATTAAAAGTGCATTTTTTTTATCGTTAATCTCATCAACAGTATACTTTTTACCTTTATTATCTATAAACGTATTAGCCTTTGATAATTTTGCTAAATCTTTTTCATAACCTTCGTAATGACCGAAAGAGGCAGTAGAAATAAGTAAACCCATAACCACGATCCCTAAAAGTTTTTTCATAATTAAATGCTATCAAAAATCTCTAGAATAGACCATTTGATTTATCTAAAAATCCTCTAGTTTTTCACCTAGTTTTTTAATTAAATTGATGAGTCTTTAAGCGAATTATTTTTTATGGATTGTAAATTGTCCGCATAACTAGTGTGAAGTAGCGTGAGATAGCGTGAGGTAGTGTGTCCCTCTAGTGCCGTAAATAATCACCAGCTTCCTGTATCATTTTCCACAGTTTACTTGCGTTTTCTTTATTCATATTGTCCCAATTCAATTTATCTTAGATTAAGTGTTAACTAAATAAGTTTTAAAATAATTTTAAGCCTAGTCTTATAGCAACAAACAAAACTAGACTAGCAGTAACTAGTGCTAATAATTTACTAGTGAATATTTTTAAATTTAAATAGTTACCAATCTGACCACCAATTAATACTGCTATTAGTAAATAAAAATAATCTTGAACTTCTGTTAAAATTAAATTTTTTGTCAATTGACCTATTATTCCTGAAATTGAATTAATAAGAATAAATAATGAAGCTGCTACAATTATGTGTTTTGGTCTTGCAACTTTTAATAAAAATAGAATGGGGCTTAAAAAAATTCCACCACCTATTCCAACAACACCTGAGATAAACCCTAATATTCCACCTATAATAATTGATATGAAATAAGGAATATTTCTATAACTCTCTTTTTCATCATCATAAGATTTGAAATTTATCAATAATAAGCACCCCGCTATTAATAATACTGCAAACAATAATATTTCAAAAATTTTTTTCTCAACAGGAAGAAATCCCCCTATAAAAGCTAGAGGAATAGATCCAATTAAATAAGGTATTAATAATTTAACGTTAAGATTTCCAGCGCGTATGTAATTAAAACAATTACCGGAAACTACGATTATATTGCAACTCAAGGCTATTATTGGAAAAACGTTGTAAGGTAACCCCCAAATTAATAACAGTGCAAGATAAGTTGAACCCCCTCCAAAACCAACACTAGAGTAAAGAGTAGCGGTGATTAAAAATAAGATTGATAATATGCTCATGCCTCACTATTGTTACAAAAATTATGAAAGTTAATATAGCTATTTTAACAGTAACAGACACTAGAACCTTTGAAAATGATAAGTCGGGTGCTATTTTGGTAAAAAAAATTGAAGAAGCCTCACATATTTTAATCGATAGAAAAATTTGTAAAGATGAAAAAGAAGAAATTAAAGAGATTTTAAAAGATTGGATTAGTCAAAAAGAAATCGATGTAATTATTACTACTGGTGGAACGGGCCTCACTGGAAGAGATATTACACCGGAGGCAGTTAATGATATAGCTGATAAACATATTCCAGGTTTTGGAGAAGTTTTTAGAACTATAAGTTTAAAAACAGTCGGAACTTCATCTATTCAATCGAGAGCTTGTGCAGTTCTTGCAAATGGTAAGTATGTTTTTGCTTTACCAGGTTCTTCAGGTGGAGTTACAGATGCATGGGATGGAATATTAAAACATCAATTAGACATCAATCATAAACCATGTAATTTTGTGGAATTATTTCCCAGGCTTAAAGAAAAATAATTATTTCTGATATTTTTCTTTCCATTCAGAATAAGGCATTCCATAGACATGCTCTCTTGCTTCTAGATCAGATATTTTAACCCCTTTTTTATCAGCTTCTTCCTTATACCATTTAGATAAACAATTTCTGCAAAATCCTGAAAGATTCATTAGGTCTATATTTTGAACATCTTTTCGGTCTCTTAAATGCTTCATTAATCTTTCAAATGTTGCAGATTGCAGTTCTTGGTTTGTTTTGTTATCCATAATTTTATTTTTAATCAAACTTACAATTTTTGATTAATAAGTAAATATGAAAGTAAAAATGTAAATTATTTAGTTTGAATTGGATTGCCTTCTAACCACTCACTATCTTCATTTTCATAATGTTCTTTTTTCCAAATAGGTGTTTTTTTTTTTATTTCTTCAATAAAAAACCTTGATAATTCGTATGCTTGATCCCTATGCTTACATGCTACAGCAATTACAATACTCACTTCCCCAAGAAGTACATGACCCTTAATATGTTCTATAAATACAGCCTGATTATCAAATTTGAATTTTGTTAATGAGTTTTGATATATCTCTTCTAAACTTTTAATCACCATTGGGTCATGACTATCATACGTCATACCAACTACTTTTTTGTTATTATTTAAGTTTCTAACTGTTCCAACAAAATAAATTGATGCTCCATATTTACTAGATGCAATAAATTTTTCAGCATTCGAAAGTTCTATTTTTTTTTTTTTAATATCTATAATTTTTGCATGCAACATTATCCACCTCCTATTGGAGGTACAATTCCTATTTTTTGATCTTTAATAATTTTATAATTATCGTCAATGATATTGTTATCTTCAGAACAAAAAGCAGAATTTTCTACTATCTTTTTAAACCTATCGTTTCCTTCAAAATTTTTATTTAGATAATGGATAATTTCTTTTCTTAAATCTTTGATCTTAATTTTTTCTTTAATATCAAATTCTAAGAAATCTTTATTACTAAAATCTTTGCTTGCACCAAATAGTTCAAGTTTAATTTTCATGATTAGAAAATATTTTGTAAAAACTCTGGTAGGCCATCAGGATTTGTCCACAAACCACTTTTTCCACCCTCTTTAATCAGTAGTTTAACATTATCAATTCTAAGATGCGGGTTTATGATTTTGCTTAGATCATAGATTGTGATTAAAGCGGCATTAACACCCATAATAGCTTCCATCTCAACACCAGTCTTTGCAACAGCAGATACGACACAAAAAGCCTCTATGGAGCTATCATCTTCATGCATAATAATTTTTGTTGCAGTATGATCTATTGGAAGTGGGTGACATAATGGAATTAATTCACTTGTCTTTTTAACACCTAGAACTGCCGATACCTCAGCTAAGATAATAGGGTCACCTTTAGGCATTTCTTTATTTTTAATTAAACTAAAAACTTCTTTTCCAACATAAATTTTCCCAGAAGCTAAAGCTCTTCTAAATGTCTCTTTTTTAGATGACACATCAATCATATTAAATGAATTCTTTTTAAAAACTTCTTTAGCCCAGTCTTTTAATTTTTCATCATTTATAATTTTTAAATTTTTCACTTATCCTCCAGTACTTGATAAATTTGGAGTAATTCCAGTTTCTCCAAGCTCTAAATAATGAGACTCTTTTTTGAGATGTAATTGCTTTATTATAAGATCAACAAGTTCATCTTTTTGTGCATCATCTTGTAACAGATGCCTGATACTAACCCCAGTATTTCCAAATAAACATAACCTTAAATCACCTCTAGATGTAATTCTTAATCTATTACATGTTTTGCAAAAACCTTTAGAGTAGGGAGCGATTAATCCAAATTTACCCTCAAATTCAGGATGTATAAAATTTAATGAAGGACCGGCATCTTTACCAAATGTTTGAGATATCCATTTATTTTTTTCTAAATAATCTTTGAATATTTTTGAAGAAACATGGTTTTTTTTGAAATAATCTAAATTATCACCAGTTTGCATCAATTCTATAAATCTAAAGTCAATTTTGTTATTTTTTATAAAGTTTCCAAATTTTTCAAATTCTTCGTAGGTGTCATTAATACCTTTAAGTAAAACGGCATTAACTTTTATATTATTAAAACCTAGTTTTTGTAAAATATCTATGCCTTCTAGAATTTCATTAAGTCTGTCATGTCCTGTTAATTTTTTAAAAGTTTCTCTATTTAAGGTGTCAATACTAATATTTATTCCATCCAAACCAGTTTCATGTAACTGTTTTGCAATTTTATTCAAACGATAACCATTAGTTGTCATTGTAACTTTAGGTATATTAGAATTTTGCTTCATATCCTTAAGGATATCAAAAAAATCTTTTCTAACAGTTGGCTCTCCACCAGTTAATCGAATTTTACAAACACCTAACTCAGATAAAGCTTTTGTTAATCTAGATATTTCTTCTGCAGACATAAAACTTCTAGTGTCACCTGGAGTTTTTTTATATCCTTCAGGTAAGCAATAGGTGCATTTAAAGTTACATACATCTGTAATTGAAAGTCTTATGTAAGGAAATTTTCTACCAAATGTATCTTGAAGTTCCATCATATGAAATTAATCTCTAAAGTTTACAAACTCAATTGGGAGACCAATATCAATAGCCTCTATTGCAGATATAGCCTCTTGAAGATCATCTCTCTTTTTCCCTTCAGCTCTTAACTCTTCTCCTTGAATTTTAATTTGAATCTTAAGTTTTAGTTTTTTTATATCAGTAATAATTTTTTTAGCATTTTCTTGGCTAATGCCTTCGGCTAATTCACTTACTTGCCTGATTGATGTACCTGCAGCATTTTCTGAATTTTTGATAATCATTACTCTTGGATCTACTTTTCTTCTTACAAGATGAATTTGCAGTAGTTCATTTACTTGTTTTAATTTTAATTCATCTGGTGAAAGTGTAGTGATTGTCTTATCTTTTCTTTCAATTGAAATATTAAGTCCTTTAAAATCATAACGGTTACCAATTTCTCTTAAACAATTAGCTAGAGCATTATCAAACTCTGGATAATTAATTTTACTTATTATATCGAATGAAGGCATAATTTTTTTATTATATATAATAATGTATTTTTTAATTAGAACAATCTCTATTAGCAGTACTATTGCATTAACAAAAGCCACTAGGATTGATCAATTGATTTACTCTGAATGAAGCAATAAGTTAAGATTTATGGAAAACTTAATTAAAAAGTTAGAAGAGCAGATTACTTTTCTACAGCAAGAAATGTCTCAAATGAGTAGTGAGCTTTATTCCCAGCAAAAAGAAATTATGAGCTTAAAAAAAGAAATTTCAAATTTTAATAAAAGAATTGAAGAATTAGATAATGGAATTGAATCTAGTATTAATAAAGAAGATACAAAACCACCACATTATTAAATTTTATAATTAATTCATGACAGAAAAATATGATGTTATTATAGTCGGTGCGGGTGCAGCAGGTATGATGAGTGCTATTGAGGCCGGTAAGCGAGGAAGGAAAGTACTTTTAATAGATCATGCTAAAAAAATAGGTGAAAAAATTCGTATATCTGGCGGTGGAAGATGTAATTTTACAAATATTCATACTCACCCTAGTAAATTTATTTCAAACAATCCCAAATTTGTAATATCTGCATTGAGTCAGTACACGCAAAATGATTTTATAGATTTAATAAAGAAACATAATATCAAATTTCATGAAAAAAAATTAGGACAACTTTTTTGTGATGAGAGTGCACAGCAAATCATTGATATGCTACTTTTAGAGTGTGAGATGGCAAAAGTAGTTTTAAAAAAAGATACAATAATCATGGATATTGATAAACAAGATGATAAATATTTTGCCGTTATTGATTCTGACAAATATTTTTGTGATTCACTAATTATTGCTACAGGTGGCTTGTCTATTCCTAAAATTGGAGCAAGTAAATTTGGTTATGATATTGCTCAAAAATTTAATTTAGATATTGTTGAAACATTACCAGCTTTAGTACCTTTAACATTTAGTGAAAAAATACTTGCTATGTGTAAGGAGCTTACAGGACTATCTGTTGAAGCTGTTGTCTCGTTTAAAAAGATACTATTTGAGGAGGGGATGTTGTTCACGCATAGAGGTTTGAGTGGACCCTCTGTATTGCAAATTTCTTCCTACTGGAAATTAGGAGAAGAAATTAAAATTAATCTATCACCAAAATTAGATGTTATTAAATTTTTAGGAGATAGAAAAAACTCCAATCCTAAACATGATATAAACACTATAGTTTCAGAAATTCTTCCTAAGAGATTAGCACTTATCATTTGTAATGAAAATAATGTTAGTGGAAACATATGTGAATTATCAAATAAGATATTAAACAAGTTAAGCAATTCTATAAATGCTTGGGCTATAAATCCAACTGGGTCTGAAGGTTATAGAACTGCTGAAGTTACTCTTGGGGGTATAAATACAGATGAAATTTCCTCTAAAACGATGATGTCTAAGAAGCACCCAGGTCTATTTTTTATTGGTGAAGTTGTAGATGTTACTGGTCACTTAGGTGGGTATAACTTCCAATGGGCGTGGTCTTCTGGCTATGTGGCTGGTCGTTACGCTTAAAGATTAGTTGTTCCTTGAGCATCTTCAATTTTTACTGGTTCTTCAATAGGTTCTGTTGTTGGGTTTAATTCAATTCCAGCAGGTGTTATGGTTGAAGGCATAGCAACGAATTGAGAATCAGGATTTTCTACTGTGTCTCTAATCTTCATTCTATAAATACCAAATATTCCTATTAAAGCATGAAATAAAAATAAAAATAAAAAAAATCCATTGGAACCAACCAAATCCATAAAGATTGAACAAAGAAATGGACCACCCATTGCACCCAAGCCAAATGTAAATTGTATACCAGCTCCAGCTGCTACAAATTTTTCTTTTGGTATATAATCATTAGTGTGAGCACAAATTAAAGAAAACATGGGTAAGCTACAAATAGAAAAACAAATTAAAAAAATAAAAAACCATACTTTGCTTGTAGCGAGAGCACCCGGTAAATACATTTGGCCAGATGATATAATAGCAAGCATAGCAAAAATACATGCACCAAAAGTTGAAATTACTATTACTTTCCTTCTGTCATATTTATCAGAAAGTTTTCCAATAGGATATTGTGAAATAGCACCAGAAATTGCTAGTAGAAAAGTTACAAGTGATATTTGGAATATGGTAAAATTCATCGATGCCGCATAAACTGCTAACAATGTGAATAGTGCTGCTTGAATAGTTCCATAAAAAAATGCACTCACCAATCCAAAAGGTGAGGCCTCATAAAGTTCTTTTAAAGGCATACCCTTAATCTTTTTAAAAGTAGGTGGTTTTTTTTTAGTTAATAAAATTGGTATAAGAGCAATAGATGTAATAATTGAAATTAATATGAAAGGTTCATAATTTATAGGATTGCTAAAATTTAATAAAAACATTCCTATACCCATTGAGCCGTATAAAATAACCATATAGATAGACAAAACACTTCCCCTATTTTTATTGGATGACCTATCATTCAGCCAACTTTCAGCGACAGTATAAATACAAACCATACTTATTCCGGTTAAAACTCTTAGAATAAACCAGATATATGGATTAATAAAAACGGAGTGAACTAAGATGACTAAAGAAGCTAAAGATGCGAAAGCTGCAAAAACTCTAATGTGTCCAACTTGAGATATAAGACTAGTAATTGTTGATGTACCAATGAAGTATCCAACAAAATACCCTGACATCATAAAGCCAGTGGCTGCTAGACTAAATTCTTCTTTCACTGCCCTTACCCCTAGAAGTGAACTCTGATATCCATAGGCCATCATTAGGAAACCCATACCTAAAAATAATGCCCAAGAATTCTTTAAAACTTTATTCATAAAATTGACCGTACTTATTTGCGATTTACTTGTAAATCAAGTCTTTATTAAGATTAAATTATGAATTCTTTAATTTGATAAAAGAGTGGATTGCAATGGCCGTAATAATGACAACCCCACCTTGGATAGTTTCAAGACTGGGTTGTTCTTTAATAATTAACCATACCCAAATTGGACCAATTATAGTCTCTAATAAGAAGAATAGGTTCACTTCAGCTGCGGGTATGAACCTTGGGGCTATGGTAACTAGCACAAAAGGTATAGCAACACACATAATACACATAAGCGGTACAATGATTAAGTCACCATCTGTTAGTACAAAGCTTTCAATAAATAGTAGTGCGAATAAAGCTACAATTAACTTACCAACAACAGCAGCAGGGATTAAATTCTTATCTTTTGCTGACCTAATTGTAACCGCTCCAACAGCCAGCCCTAGGGCGGTTACTAAGCCTAAAATATCACCATAAAAATTACCAAGCTGTATTGAATCATAGAATATGTATATGGCTGCAGTAAATGTTACAAATATTGTGATCCATGTTTTTCTATCAGGTAATTCTTTTAAAAATATAGCCCCAAGGAAAGCAGACAACATAGGAGCCATAGCAATCATAACCAATGTGTTAGCAACATTTGTATTTTGAATAGATACGACAAACGTAATATTTGTGACTGAAAATGTTCCTATATAAAGTAGCCCATGATAGCCACTTGAGAAAAGCATCTTAAAGAAGTTTAATTTATAAATTATTAACATTCCTAGAAAAACAGTAATAAAAGGAATAAGTCCTCGATAAAAAACTAACCCCCAAGTATCTACATTAGAAAGTCTAATAAATAAAGAATCTGGTGTAATAAACATTACTGCAACAAATGCTAATAAAGATCCTTTTTGCTGTTCAGTTAAATTGTTCAAGCGCCTAAACCTTTCCAAAAAACTTTAGCAAGATTTATATTTGTGAGGTCATAAAATGTTTTAAGACCAGTAGGTGAAGTTACGTTTATGTCTCCATTTAATTTTTGATCTATAAAATCAATACCAGAAAAATAGATATCATTTTTCTTAAGATCTTTAGCAATTAAATTAGAAATTTTTGTTTCTTTTTTTGTTAATTTAGTTGCAATAGGAATTGCTCCCTTACTCATGTTGCTTAAAAAAGATCCTTTTTTAGGAACTCTTGAAATTGCACCACAAATTTTTCCATTAATTAAAAAAACTCTTTTATCCCCAAACTTAATTTTGGGTAAAAACTTTTGACACATAATATGCCCATGCTTTTTTATAAAATTTAAAATCATTTTTTTGTTAATTTTTTTTTCTATAAGATGAATATCGTTTCCACTAAAACTATGAATAGGTTTCAGAATTATTCTTTTATTTTTTATAAAAAATTTATAAACTTCATTAATATCTTTTGTAAAAATCGTATTTGGCATAAATTTTTGGAATGAAGCAGAGTATAGCTTTTCAGAAATATTTCTTATGGATGTTGGATTATTAACAATCTTAACTTTATCTTTGATCTTATCCAAAATGTATGTTGTTGAGATATATTCCAAATTAAAAGGCGGGTCTTGACGTATCAGTAGATACTTACATTTAGATAGATCTAGTATTTGCTTAGTTATAATCTTAAAGAAACTATTATTTGAGTAGCTAAATTTAATATAATAGCCTTTAGCTACAACCTTATCATTTATTATCGAAAGATTCTTTGGTTCATAATAAAATATTTTGCATTTTCTATTTTGAGCTTCTACTGCAAGAAATATACTAGTATCACTTGTTGAATTAAGTTTTGATGGATGATTGCCTTGAATAGCAACAATCTTATTTGTCATATAGTTCATTTAAATTTTCATTTTTAGAAAATTTATTAATCATATGATCTGCGTTTGTTGTTTTATTATCAATCAATTTTTCTAAGTGGTTTAAAAATTTTTTCTCATTTTCTCCAGATTTATTTAAAACATCTCTGTTCTGCAAACCTTTTTTTGATAAATTAAGCAACAAAGAGGACCAGTATAATAAATCTTTACCCATTAATTCTGTATTAAAACCTTTTTTAGGAGCCTCAAAATAAGCATTAATGATTTTGTTTTTATCCCATTTAGAAATTAACTCATAAGTTTCATCTAAATTCCCATATAAAATCCCCGTATTAAATGCTGGTCCAGCACATAAGCAGTCCCAACCACATGTGTCCATGGATCTTAATTCTATATATTTTTTTAATCTATTTTCTGTAAATATAGTACTTAGATGAGTAGCTAAATCATCTTCCGTTGGAAGTCTGCCATTTATTTCTTTAATTTTTCCATTAATAAAATCTAAAAATGTATAATTTTTTCCAGATAAGTACTCTTTGTCGTTTTGTATAAATAAAAGTGGAAAGTTTATTGCAAAATCAGCATATTTTTCAAAATCCATGTTATCAAAAAAAACTTCAGGAAGTCCTCCACGCGAAGTGTCTTGCCAAACTTTTGATCTATATGACATATAACCACTATTTTTTTTTTCAACAATTGAAGAATTTGCAAATAATGCAATTGACACTGGAACAAGTGAATTAATTATTTTAAATTTTTTTATAAAGTCTTGTTCTGAGTTGTAATCAAGATTTAATTGTGTTCCACAAGTTCTATACATCATATCAAGACTAAGCGAGCCACCATTGGGCATATCTTTTGTCATCACTTCATATCTTTGTTTAGGATTATTTGGAACTTCACTAAGAGTTGAAATCGGATCAAAACCAGCACTAACAATCTTTAAGCCTATTTTTTTAGTCACTTGCTGTAATTCAAATAAATAATCATGAGATTCTGAGCAAGCTTCATGAATATTATTTAGTTTATCACCTGATAACTCAATTTGGTTGCCTGGCTCTAGTGTAATATTTTTTCCATCTTTTTGTAATCCAATAATATTTTGTTTTTCTGTTATTGGTTTCCATCCAAACTCACTTAATTCATCAAACATTTTTAGAACAGTTTTGTAATCAGCTCTTTTATTTTCATTTTGATCAAATAAAAATTTTTCATGCTCAATACCAATTTTAAAATCTTTGGTATCTCTAATTCCAGAATTGAAATAGTTAATTACGAACTCTTTATTGATAATCATTGATTTATATATAGTGATATAAGGATTAATTTAAAGTCATTTCAGTAAATTTTACTGTGCTTTTTTTTTAATTTCCTGAAGCTGTACTTAATAAAGATAGTTGGGTTATTTTATCATCACCCAATATATCAATTGGTTTTACAGGGTAATCTCCAGTAAAGTAATGATCTGTTAATTGAGGGTAGGTATCATCTCTTTTTTCAAAACCTATTGCTCTATATAACCCCTCTAGGGATAAAAAATCTAAAGACTTAGCACCAATGTATTCACAAATTTCTGGATTTGTTTTATTAGCAGCTAACAGTTCTTTTTTTGTTGGTGTATCTACTCCATAAAAGTCAGGGTATCTAATTTCTGGACAAGCAATTTTAACATGAACTTCTTTTGCACCAGCGTCATAAAGCATTTTAACAATTTTATGAGAAGTTGTTCCTCTAACTAAAGAGTCGTCTATCAAAATAATACTTTTATTTTCAATTGTGGACTTGTTAGCATTTAATTTTAATTTTACACCTAAACTTCTAATCTTTTGACTGGGTTCTATAAAAGTTCTTCCAACATAATGATTTCTAATTAAACCTAATTCAAAATTAATTTTTAAGTGTTGAGCAAATCCAAGTGCTGCAGCATTTCCTGAATCTGGCACAGGAACTACTATATCTGCATCAATTTTATTTTCTTTAGCAAGCTCTATTCCTAAGTTTTTTCTATGTTCATAAGCTGATTTTCCATCTAATAAACTATCTGGTCTTGCAAAGTAAATATATTCAAAAACACAAGGCCTAACCTTTCTTGCAGGGAAGGGCTTGAAACTTTTTAATTCATTATTTTCAATTAAAACAATTTCTCCATTTTCTACATCTCTTACGTACTTAGCTCCTATAATATCTAGTGCACATGTTTCAGATGCCAATACGTAACTGTCTTTTATTTTACCAATAATTAAAGGCCGTATTCCATATGGGTCCCTAACCCCTATTAAAGTACTTTGTGTAAGCATAACCAGTGCATAGCCACCTTGAATTTGAAATATTGCATCAATAACCTTATCAACTGTGCTGTTTCTTTTTGATTTTGCAATTAATTGAACAATTGTTTCAGTATCTGATGTTGTGTAAAAAATTGCACCATCTTCAACTAACTTATTTCTAAGTGTAACAGAATTAGTTAAATTTCCATTATGTGCAACGCCAATACCACCCGCATTAGTATCTGCAAAGAAAGGTTGGATATTTCTTAAGGTATTTTCACCAGTAGTACTATACCTGTTATGACCAATAGCATATTTCCCAAGTAAATTTTTTAATACTTTTTCTTTGTTAAAGTTATCTCCAACCAAACCAAATCTTTTTTCTGAATGATATTTTTCTCCATCAAATGATACAATCCCACAACCTTCTTGACCTCTGTGTTGAAGTGCATGAAGACCCAAAGCAGTTAGGGCAGCAGCATCATCATTATTGCTTATACCAAATACACCACATTCTTCTTTAAGTTTTGGATTATAGTTCTTCAATTTTTTCTTTAGAATCTTGATAGTTTTTTTCATTTGGGAACTCTTTCAACAAATAATTACTACCTTTTTCTATGTATGGAAAGGTGTATGATTTATCAGTATTAATTGGCCATTTACTATAATTATACATAATATTAATGGCCGAAAATAAACAAATACAGATTACATAACTTCGAATAAATCCAAAAAATAAGCCAAATAAGGAATCGAGTCTTCCTAGTCCGACGAATTTTACTGTTTTACTAATAGCCTTGTTTGCAATTAGAATAACAAAGATAACTAAAACAAAGATAGTTATACCGAGTGTAATATCTAAGACATATTCACTATCAATTATGTTTTTAAAATAAGGCTTAGCTTTTGGAAAAAGAATTAAAGTTACAACATAAGCCAACAACCACTTTGAAGCAGACAATAAACTTAAAACAAAACCTTTACTGTAACACTTGATGACTGAAAAAAATGTAATTATTAGAAATATTAGGTCTATTAAAGACACTGCTTGATAAAAATCTTTTAAAGCATCAAGCATAATGGCTTTATTTTCCGAATGGTTTACTTATTAAAATAAGAGAGGGCAGTAAAGTTAATACCGAAATCATGGCTAGTAACATTGCTAAACCAGTAAATACACCAAAGTAAATTGTTGGTATAAATTTAGAAAAAACAAGAATTGAAAAACCAAAGACAATAGTTATTGAAGTATTTAGTATTGCAACACCCACTGTTGAGTGGCAAACTTTTAGTGTTTTATTATAATCTTTATTTTTTAAAAATTCTTCTTTAAATCTATAAATATAGTGAATGCTATTATCTACTGCTATCCCGATAGTAATTGCAGCAATAGTAATAGTCATCATATCAAGTGGTATTCCAAGTAGACCAATAATTCCTAAAATAAAGAAAGCTGCAATAAAATTAGGAACAACACCAATAAGAGATAGTTTAAAATTTCTAAATAAAATCATAAACATTGCAAAAATTCCAACTATAACCAAACCCAATGTAAGTATTTGAGATTTAAAAAGACTTTGGAGTAAATTATTAAATAAAATTAAAACACCAGCTAGTTTGAACTCCTCTTTGCTAAGTTTTAATTTATTCTCAAGGTCATAATTTATTTGGTTTATTAAATCATTTCTTCTTAAACCATCCTGCGAGTCAATAATTCTAAGACTTATCCTAGCTTCATTATCTTTTATGGATATATAGGGATCTATAATATCTTTTTTTATACTTTCTGGAATTTTTGAATAAAGAACACCCATTTCTAAGGTTCCAAGTGGTTTATTGTTATTTAACTGTGTAGCAACCTCAATGATTGAGCTAAATGATAAAACCTTTCCAACAGCAGGAAGATTATCTAAATAATTATGAACATTTTGAATTTTTTCAATTTTATCTTTTGTAAACCAGTATTTTTCATCATCTTTACCACCTTCATCATCCCAGCTTTCAAATTCATCATCTTCGGTAGACTCTATAGCGATATTTTCTGGAAATTTTAATATAACTTCTAAAGGCGTAGTGCCACCTAGTTTCTCATCAATAAGTTTCATACCTTTATAAATCTCAGTATTTTTATTAAAATAATTTATAAAACTGTTTTCAACTTCAAGCTTGCTTATTCCAACTATACTTAAGGCAACAACTAAACCTGTAACTAAAAAAATTAAACCTTTATTATTAATAGAAATTTTACTAAAAAAAGAAGTAATCTTAGAATCTGTATCTTCTTTAACCTTTACTTTGTTGTTAGACATAAAACTCAATAGAGTAGGGAGCAAAGTAAATGTAATTATAAAAGAAGTTATTAATCCTAAAGTCATCATCCATCCAAAATCAATAATAGGTTTTATGCCACTAAATACCAAAGATAGAAAAGCACATATAGTTGTAAGAACTGTGTAAATGATAGGCAAAAACATCTTACTAGTTGTCATTATAATAATTTTCAAGTTATCTAAATTTGGAAAATCTTCCCTTAATTGTAGAAACCGGGTACTCATATGAATATTCATTGCCATAGTTAGAATTAACATTAGAGCAATAAAGTTTGAGGATATGACGGTAACCTTCCAGCCTAGAAGACCAAGTAGACCTGTCATAATTAAAACTGAAAAAAAGCAGCTACTAATTGGAACAATAATCCAAATTAGTTTTCTAAATATAAACCATAGAGTAGCAATAATAAATAAAAGAACTCCTAGACCAAAAACAATAATATCGCTTTTAATAAATGACATCATATCATCTGTGATCATTGGAATACCTCCAAGGTATATTTTTCCAACATTTCCATAGTTTTTAATAATCTCTCTTATCTGGGTGATGTTTTCATGATTTTTCTTTTTTAAAATATCTTTATAATCTTCAATTTCTTGAACTGATTTATTTTCAATATTTTTTAATTCATCTTTTTTTATATAAACAATTATGCCACTTGTTTTACCATCTTCACTTATTACAAAATTTCTAAAAACTGGACTATTTAATATCTCTTTAAATCCTCTTTCAGTATCGACACCCTCATCTTTTAAAGTTTTAAAGCTTTCCAATCTTTCTTGAAGAGGTGCTTCTGAATTATTTAACAAAGGGATATCAAGTAGTGTAATAACGCTATGAACCCAATCAAGACTTTGGATTTTATATTTTAAACTTAAAAGATTGTTAATAGAGGATTCAGTTATCATTCCATCATTAGGAGAATAGGTTAAGATTAAAAAATCTTTAGAACCATATCTTTCAGTGACTTCTTTTAAATATTCAAGATCAGGATCACCTTCAATTAATAGAGTATCAGATGAAGCATCTAGCCTAAAATCTTTAGAAAAATATCCAAAACTTAAAAGGGTAATTAATAGTATTACAAATATTGATTTAGGATTTTTTAGAACAATATTTTGATAAAATAGAGACAGCATTCACAGCTAATATATTGGATATTAGTTAATTTGAGTATCTTTAAATTTGGTAAACATTGCTTCAAATTCTACCATAACATTACCTGTTGGGCCGTGTCTTTGTTTTCCAATAATAAGTTCAGCTAAATTTGAAACTTCATTCATTTTTGCCTGCCATTCAGCATGCTCAACAGTTGCTGGTCTAGGTTCTTTTCTCTCCAAGTAATATGCTTCTCTATAAACAAACATTACAACATCCGCATCTTGCTCAATTGATCCAGATTCTCTTAAGTCTGATAACTGAGGTTTATGATCGTCTCTTTGTTCTACTGCTCTTGATAATTGCGAAAGTGCAATTACTGGAAGTTTAAGCTCTTTTGCCATTGCTTTAAGGCCTTGAGTGATTTCAGAAATTTCTTGGACTCTTCCATCTCTATTATTTCCTGATCCTCTCATTAATTGAATATAATCTACAACGATTAAATCTAAGCCAAATAATCTTTTAATACGCCTTGCTCTGTTGCTCATAGCAGCAATACTAATAGCTGGAGTTTCATCTATATATAGAGGAAGTTCAGATATATTTTTTGATGTTTCAATAAATTTATCAAACTGTTCGTCAGAAATTCTTCCTCTTCTAATGTCGTTAGATTTAATTCTAGATTGTTCTGCTAAAATTCTTGTCGATAACTGCTCTGAAGACATTTCAAGTGAAAAGAAAGCAACTGCAGATTTTTTTCCACTTTCTTGTAGTTTTTGTGCAGCATTAAAAGCTATATTTGTTGCTAACGCAGTCTTACCCATTGATGGACGGCCTGCAATAATAATTAAATCTGAATTATGAAGTCCACCCAATCTATCGTCTAAATCTCTTAATCCTGTTGGCACACCAACAATTCCTTCGTCATTTTTATAAGCAGCTGAAGCCATCTCAATAGTTTGTTTCATTGCTTCATCAAATTTAACAAGGGATGAATTAAAAGAGCCTTTTTCAGCTAGATCAAATAATAATCTCTCTGAATTTTCAATTATATTTTGTCCATTAACATTAAGTGCATTTAATTTTGCAGCATCGATAGTATTTTCAGATATCTTAATTAGCTCTCTCCTTACAAACATATCATAGATTATTCTTGAATATTCTATTGCTTGTCTAGGAGGTGTAGAAAATTTTGTAACTTTTACCAAATATTCAGGAACATTTAATTCATCTTTTTCATTCTCAAAATAATTTTTTAAAGTTATTGGGTTTGCAAGCATCCCTTTGTAAATTAAGCTTTCAATTGCTGAAAAAATACTTTGATGCATTGGATCATAAAAGTTAACACTAGAAACAATGGTATTTATTTCATCAAACGTTTCGTTTTGAACTAATATTGACCCAATTACAGCTTGCTCTGCTTCAATATTATTAGGAAGTTCTTTAAATGCGTCTTTAACAATGCTCAGATTATTTTCCATGAACTAATCTTATCTCAAAAAAGATTTAAAAAAATAACCAATGTTTGTTGGGGAAAAAATTGTATAATTATTGAATAGTTTCAGCAGTAACTACGTTAATAGTAATTTCAGATTCTATTTCAGAGTGTAAGATTATTTTTACTTTAAATTTACCAAGTGATTTAATTTCAAATACTGGTTGTATCATTGAAGGCTTGATATCCAATTTGTCATTTTCTAATAATAATTTTGAAAGTTCAGTTGGTTTGACAGAGCCATAAAGTTCTTTATTTTCTGTGCTTAGTTTTTTAATCTCATATTCTTTACCATTAATTTGTTCTGAAATTTTTTGAGCTTCTTTCTTTTTTTCAGCATCTTTTTTGCCTAATTCAGACTTTATTTTTTCAACTTCAGCAATATTTTCTTTTGAAGCATAAAGAGCTTTTTTATTAGAAATTAAAAAGTTTCTAGCAAATCCTCTTTTTACATCTATGATTTCGCCAATAGATCCAACTCTTCTAAGGTTTTCTAAAAGTATAACTTTCATTTAAATTAAAGCTAAATTTCTAGCCCTCTTGATTGATAATGAAAGCTCTCGTTGTTTTTTTTGTGAAACGCTTGTAATTCTTGATGGTAAGATTTTGCCGTTTTCAGACATATATTTTTTTAACAATCTAATATTTTTATAATCAACTTCAGGTGCACCTTTTATTGAAAGCGGACAAGATTTTTTAAATTTATATTTATTTGGTTGAAAAATACTTAGTTTTGCAAAGTTACTCTGACTACCTTTTTTTTTATTTCCAGCTCTTTTTTTTGATGGCATAATTAGTTTTTGTTATAATCTTTTTTGTATTCTTTTTTTTCGTACTCATCTTTTTTTGAAAAATATTTTGCTTCTAGATCAAATTTTTTAACTTTAACAGTCATGTACCTTAGAAGGTTTTTATCTATTACTTCATTTTTTTCTAGTTCTTTAATAATTTTACTAGCACCTTTGATTTTAAAGTGCATGTAGATACCTTTTTTATTTTTTTTAATAATATAAGCAAGGTTTAGCAAACCCCAATCTTCAGTTTGTACTATTTCACCATCATTTTTCTCTACAATTTTAGAGTATTTGTCAGCTAAAGCTTTAACCTGAGCTGGACTAGTATCTTGTCTTGCAACAATAGTGTGTTCGTATAAATTCATAATTGTTCTTTAATTAAAAATGAGGATATACTATTATAATAGTTGAATTACAACACTAAAAACCATAACAAAATTTAGATATTTAAAT
Organism: uncultured Candidatus Pelagibacter sp.; assembly: GCA_905618905.1. Classification (GTDB taxonomy): domain Bacteria; phylum Pseudomonadota; class Alphaproteobacteria; order Pelagibacterales; family Pelagibacteraceae; genus Pelagibacter. Next base: position 19,215 of record CAJQTH010000040.1, read on the forward strand.
GTTTTCTGTTATTTTTCCTGGCCAAGGTTCACAATTAGTAGGAATGGGCAAAGACTTACATGATAAGTATAGTTTAATTCAAGATTTGTTCAAAGAAGCAGATGAAACGCTTGGATTTTCTTTATCATCACTTATTTTAAGTGGTCCAAAAGAAGATTTAGACCTAACAGAGAACACTCAACCCGCAATATTTTTAATCAGCCACTCAATATTCAAACTTATTAAGCAAGAATTTAAAATAGATCTTAACAAAGCAAATTTTTTTGCAGGACATTCATTAGGAGAATATTCAGCTTTATGTTCAGCTGCTTCACTATCGTTTTCAGATACTTTAAAGATACTAAAAATTAGAGGAAAAGCCATGCAGAGCTCAGTGCCAAAAGGAATTGGTGGAATGGTAGCTGTTTTAGGTTCTGAAATTGAAATAGTGGAAAACATTATTAATGAAAATAAAAATAAATACGATTGCTACGTTGCAAATGATAATTCTTTTGGACAAATAGTACTAAGTGGTAAAATAGAAGATCTAGAAAAGATGATGGTTGATTTAAAAGCTGCAAATATTAAAAATATAAAACTACCAGTTAGTGCACCATTTCACTGTAAGCTAATGAACAAAGCAGCACTTATAATGAGTGAAGAATTAGCAAAACTAAACTTTAAAGAGCCTTCAAATATTTTAATTTCTAATGTAACTGGAAAAGAAATATCAAATTCATATGCATTAAAAGAATTACTGGTTAAACAAATTGAAAGTAGAGTTAGATGGCGTGAAAGTGTTATTCTAATGATTGAAAAAGGTGTTACTCAATTTATAGAAATAGGACCAGGTAAGGTTTTATCAGGCTTAATAAAGAGAATTGATAAAAATATTAAAGTAAGTGCAATAAATAACGAAGAAGATATAAAGTTAATAAATATAAATGAGTAGCTTGAAAGATAAAAACATCATAGTTACAGGTGCTTCAGGTGGAATTGGTAATTCTATAGTTGAGAAATTATACGAACAAGGTGCCAATGTACTAGCCACAGGAACAAGACTTGAAAAATTAGAAGAGTTAAAAAAAAAATTTAATAATATTAAAATTCTTAAATTTGACATTTCACAACACGAAAAAATTGAAGAATTTATAAATGACACTACAGAGAAGTTAGGTGGCTCCCTTGATGGTGTGATTAATAATGCTGGGATTACAAAAGACAATCTAACAATTAGAATGAGTTTAGAGGAGTGGACTAAAGTAATAGATATAAATTTAACTTCTACTTTCTTAATGTGTAAATATTCAATTAAAAAGATGCTTAAAAATAAATCAGGAAAGATTGTAAATATTACCTCTGTTGTAGGTCACACTGGTAACGTAGGACAAGCAAACTATACAGCATCTAAGGCAGGAATTGTTGCAATGTCAAAAAGTTTAGCAATTGAATATGCGAAAAAAAATATTAACATTAATTGTATATCACCTGGTTTTATAAGTACTGCTATGACAGACCAAATAGATGAAAAGCACAAAGAGGCTATAATAGCTAAAATTCCGTCAAATAAACTTGGTAAGCCAGAGGATATAGCAAATGCAGTAACATTCTTAAGTTCAGATCAGTCTGATTATATAAATGGAGAAACGATACATGTTAATGGAGGCATGTATTTGGGTTGACAAAATTCCTTTTTAAACTAAGAACGAAATATAACAAAAAGGAACATTATGTCAGAAGATATTTCAAGCAAAGTTAAAAAAATCGTAGCAGACCACTTAGGCATTGATGAAGGTAAAGTATTAGATGACTCGAGCTTTATAGATGATCTTGGAGCAGACAGTTTAGATACAGTTGAATTAGTAATGGCTTTTGAAGAGGAATTTGGTTCAGAAATTTCAGATAGTGAAGCTGAAAAAATTCTAACTGTAGGTGATGCTGTTAACTTTATAGCAGGCAAAGCAAACTAGAAAATTAATGTCCATAAAAAAAGATGGGATAATGGTAATTTTATCATCCCCATCTGGGGCAGGTAAAACTACACTAGTAAAACTCTTATCAAAGAATAAAAACTTCCATATATCTGTATCCCACACTACCAGGGAGCCAAGACCAAACGAAATTTCAAATAAAGATTATTATTTTGTAAATCACGAAAAATTTGAAAATTTAATTAAAAATGAAGAATTTTTAGAATATGCAAAGGTATTTAATCATCTTTATGGAACAACTAGAACCCCTGTTATTGAAAAATTGGAAAAAAGTGAGAATGTAATATTTGATATTGATTGGCAGGGTGCAGATCAAATTAAAAACAAAAAATTAAATTATAAATTAATTACTTTCTTTATTTTACCACCTAGTAAAGAGGTTTTATTTGAAAGATTATCAAATAGAGACATGAAGGATAAATTAATTGTGGAAGAAAGAATGAAAGAATTTAGCAGGGATGTGCTGCACTGGATAAATTATGACTATGTAATTATAAACGATAATCTTGAAGTGTGTTATTCTAAAATTAGTAATTTAATCGATGCTGAAATTAACAGTGGCTCAAAAGATTATGACAAAGATTATATTAGAAACCACGTAGATAAATTAACCTCTTAGATCTTCATACTCTTTTGTAAGCTTAAAATATATTTCAGGTTCTAGATTTTGTGGTCTAAGATTAAGATCAATATTGAATTTTTGAGCCACATCTTTAGCATTCATAAATATTTGATTAAAAGGTTTTTTTAACATTTTTCTTCTTTGACTAAAAAAAACTCTAGTGATCTGTTCAAGATTCTGAGCATCTTTTAATTCAAAAAAATTTTTCTTTGGTGTAAATAATAGTAAAGAGCTATCAATTTTTGGTCTGGGTGAAAAACTTTGGGGTTTTATATCTATTATTTTTTTAACATTTAATTTCCAATTAGCCAAAATTGATAGGCGGCCGTATTTTGAGCTATTAGACTCTGCAATAATTCTATCAGCAACTTCTTTTTGAAACATTAAAACTAAACTTTCAAACCAAAATTTTTTACCAATATTTATAATCCATTTAGATAATATCTCGGTTGAAATGTTATAGGGAAGGTTGCCAAATACAGTAAGTTTTTGTTTTGAAATCTTATTTTCTTCTACATTTAATATATCGTTATTGATTACTTCTATTTCATTTTCAAATTTGTCTTTTAATAATAATGCTAATTCATCGTCTTTTTCAACAACATATATCTTATTTGGTTTTTTTTTTAAAATATAGTTTGTTAGGTTGCCAGTGCCAGGCCCAATTTCTAAAATTTCTTTATTAGCAATATCACATGTTGATACTATTAGATCTAATACCTCTCTATCAATTAGAAAGTTTTGACCAAGACTTTTTTTAGGTTTAAAGTTCACTTTATATCCAAAAATCTAATCGCTTGAATTAAACTTTGAGGATTAGATTTATTTTGACCAAGCATTTTCTCATTTGGACCATGATCTGGTGAAATTCTAATAAATGGTAAACCAAGAGTGATATTTATAGCATCAAAATTAAATAATGTTTTCATCGGCACTAATACCTGATCATGATACATGCCGACTACAACGTCATATTTTTTTGAAATTTCTGGCATAAAAATTGTATCAGCTGGAAACGGACCATTTACATTAAATTTTTTTTTAATTAGGGATTTAATTGCTGGTTTGATAATTTTTTCCTCCTCACTATTTCTATAGTTACTTTCACAGTGTGGATTAAGTCCTGTGATAGCAATTTTAGGGGTTTTTTTAAATTTTTTTTTATAAAACTCATTTACTAAAATTATTAGATTAATTATTTTATTTTTAGTTATTGATTTAGAAACATCTTTCAAGGGTATATGGGTGGTAAGCGGACTTACTGATAATCTTTTATTATATATTAACATAGCAAATTTATCTTTATTAGAAGTTTTACTAGCAAAATATTCTGTCATACCAAAAAATTTTTCTTTTAAAAAAGTTTTTTTTGATATTGGTCCATTAATTAATCCAGTAAATTTATTTGTTTTTAAAAGTGCTAAAGCAGTATTAAAACAGTTTTCAATATATGTGTTTGAATTTTCTGTAATTTTATCAAAATTTTTTTTAAATTTGTAGTTAACATTTATTATATTAATTTTTTTATTATCTAATAAATTAAAAGAAATACTTTTTTTATTAAGCAAATTAATTTTAAAATTAAATTTTAATTGCCTCATTTGTTTTGTGAGTAAGTCTTTTGAAGCAATTAATATAATAGGTTTTTTAAAAATATTATTTTTCAAAGACTTAAAGAAAATTTCTAAAAAAACACTGTTAGGCTCACCAGCAACTATTAGTATAGCTTTATTTTTCATTTATGAAAATTTGCTTTTTAATTTTTTTGTAATAAATGATTGAATATTCATTCAATTGTCTATTTTTTTCAGTCATTACAATTTTTTTGAAATCTTCTGCTGTATTGATTTTTTGCTCTACTTTTTTTACATCTTCCAAATAGATTATTAGAAAACCAGATGCAACTTTAATTGGCTGCGAAATATCACCAATATTTAATTTATTTAATTCATTGTAAATTGAATCAGAAATTTCATTTTTTTTTACCCAGCCAACCTCTCCACTATTGATTGATGAATCTGATATACTGTATATTGAGGCGGCAGATTTAAAAGAGCTCTCTTTTACTGCTTTAATGATATCGTTGTAAGTTTCTTGAAATTCTTTTTCATTTTTTGATTGAAATAAGATCTCTGATATTAAATAGCTAGTTTGAATTTTTGATTTATCTAACTTTTTTTCAAGATCTTCTTTTATTTTCAATTCATTTACAACTATCTGTTTTTCAAATTTCTCAAATATCATTTTGTTCCAAGCTCTTTCTACAGCTATTTTTTCGATAATAGTGTTTATATTCATGTCAAATTTTGATAAATAATTATTAAATTCAACTTCATTTTCAATATTAAGTCTTTTATAAATATTTATTACAAATTTTGTTAACTCAGGATCTTCATAATTTATTTTGTAGTACTTTAATATTTCATTTTCTTTGATTTTTTCTCTAATCAATGAGTTTTTAGATATTTCTTTTATCCGTTTCGTCGAAAAGTTATTTAAAGATGGATTTAGAGCTAACAAATATTTAGTTTCTTTTTGAATATCAAAATTAGTAATAATTTGGTTATTAATCTTAATAATGATTTCATGTTTATTTTCAGCAATAACCAGATTTGATAATGAATTTATTATAACCAATAATATAAAAATTTTTTTAAACATTATTTTGATAGAGTAGGTGTATTAAATGTACTTAAGGGAATTATTGTTAGTGAAAAAAATAATTCTTCTGTAGGTTTTAAATCTCTATCTGAATAATAGTCTTTATTATACTCAAGAGAAGCTACCAAGCAATCATTTTCATATTGGTACATTATATTATAGAATTCCTTAAGGTCAGTTTCCTTATTTCTTCTTTCACGAAATAATATTTTACTATTGTTGTTTAAAGCTAAACTAGTTTCATTTAAAAGGTAGCTTGTACTACCTAGCGCATTGTTTTCTTCTAAAAACTCAAAAGTAGTTATAAAATTATTTACAGAAATAGTTGACTCGATCATATTATAATTTAGGGTTTTAAAGTCATTATCTAATGAAAAATTGTATTCAAAATCTAAATATTTATTAGCATTTAATTTAATATCACCAAATAAGTCAGATACTTTATTATTCATAGTTGACTTAGTTGGTAGATTGTTATCGTTATTATTTCTGTAAATTTGAGCTAAATTAACTTGTAATATATTTGATCCATTAGTTTCATTAATTTTATACTCAGTACCAAGTGTTAATGATTGGCCACCTTCTAAAGATTCACTTAAACCAAGCCTGTTTTTTTGAAATACATTTATATTATCAATTTTTCTATCCAATCCTATTATGTTTTCAGATTTATTTGGACTTAAAAATAAGGATATTTTTGGTATAAATTCTTTTTCATAAATAGCAGTTTTTTTTATTAATGGAAATGAAGAATTGAGATTTAATAAAGAATAGAAACTTGATGATAGGTCATCTTTATAAGTAGAGGAATTTTTTCCATCTTTATTTGTATTTTTAAAAGATAGCTCGTAATTATTTTTGAAACCAAATTTTGAAAAAATTGATTTAGATGAAAAAATTAAATTATTAATTAATAATTGTTCTGTTTTATTTGTTTCATATTTTCTTTGTGAGCCAGAAATCTGATAATCCAAACTACCTATAGAATTTAGAGATGTTGTCAAATTTTTATTTATTGAAAAATTGGGATAAATATATTCAAATTTGTCACTTGTATTACTTTTAGATAAATCTTCGTAGGCTTTAAATTCAATCTTTACATCCAAATCTTCTTTAGACATATCAAAATTTAGATAATTGTTCATAATATTACTACTAAATCCTTTTTGTGTTATGATATTTTCGGTTTTTAAATACGTATCGTGAGATGTTGTTTCGATATTAACTTCTAAGTTTGAATATTCAGAATTATCTAAATCGATGACAATTTTAGAATTAGCAAATAAATGTGATTTATTTCTACCATTCATATTTTTTAAACTAAAATCAATTATATTTTTGTAATTTTTTTCTACTTGCCTGAATTCACTCTGGACCATTAAGTCACCATTAAAATATAGTCGAGGGGTTATTGTAAAATCTTTATTTCTAGATATGGCGGCAAAGTAGGGAATTTTTATTGAATTACCACTTATAGAAGAATTGATAATACCTGGCATTAAAAACCCAGACTGTCTTTTTACAGATGGATCTGGGTGAAAAAATTTTGGGAAATAAAAAATAGGCTTATCGTATATTTTCAACCATGCATCTTTATAGTTTACTGTTTTTTTTAATTTATCATGTTTTATCTCTGAAGATTGTAGACTCCATGGAGGGCAGTTGTCATTTTTTTTACAGGTTGTAAAAATTCCATTTTTAATAATAGTCGTATTATTATTTGCAGAAAGTGAAGTACCTTTTAGTCGAGGGTCATTATCTAAATTTCCAAAAATATTTTTAGCAAAATTAATCTCCACATCTTTTGCAAGAAGTGTATGATTATTTAAATTAATTATTGAATTTTCAAACAAATAATTATTTTTATCTTTATCAATCATATTTATGTTATTTGCATAAAATAATTTTTTATCTGTTAAATATTTAAAATCACTTACATTTACTTGATTGTTAAATTTATCTAATAAGATAGTTTTAGAGCTAGATTGAATAATGTTTTCTTCTTTTAAATATTCTATATTATTTGTTATAATTTTATAGTCATCTGCAAGCTGTATTTGTGTTTTTCCACTTGATATAATTTTCTCTATTTTCTTTTTATATAAAACTTCATCACTTATTATTTTAATATTTTTTTCATTATCGTAAAATATAACATTATCTTTTAGTAATAATTCAGAATTTAAATTATTGTAAAAAGAATTTTTAGCATTAATTTTAATATTATTAATACCTTCAATCTCTACTCCATTTTTTGCTTCAACAATATTTCCATCATTTTTTATTTCTATTGTGTCACTTTTAAAAATTAACTCTTCTGATTTGACATAATGGTTTATATTAAAGCTTAATATGAGAATTAATAAAATTCTTATAAAATTATTTTTCATTTAATTTAATAACTCCAATAAGTGTTAAGATTAAAAGGAGAAAAATAGGTAACCAAATTGAAAGTGCAAGAGGGATTTGTTCATTTTTTCCTAAGGCGATAAAAAAGAAGTTTATATAATAAATTGAAACTGAAATAATTATTCCTCCAGAGATATAAAATATTTTAGGCTTTTGGTGTCGGATGTTTATCATTATTATACAAGAAAGAATAGTTACGACTGTTAAATAAAATGGGTACGCATAAAGACTTGTAATATGAATATTTAGATCTGTCACTGAGTAATCGATTACTTGATAGTCCTTACGAAGTTTTAGTAGCTCTAAAAAAGTTAAGGATGATAAATCGGAATATAGATTATTAATTTTTTGATAATTGAAGTTTGAATAAAAAACATAATTGTTTATTTTTGAGATTTTCCCAGAGCCGTTTGAAATTATTGCATCAGTCATCAACCATTCATTTTTTGATATATTTGCCTCAGAAGAAAAAATTTTTTTAATTAAAGAAAAATTATTATCTAAGATCATAATTTGAATATTATGTAATTTATTCAAAGATATTTTCTCAGCATTAATAAAATACACTTGCTCATTATATTCATCTTTTATCCATAGACCATTTTCAGTTACACTGGCAAGATAGCGGCTATCGTTGCTGTACCCATTTTTCAAATCAATATATTTAAATTTTAATATAGCTGAAAAGTTATAAAATAAAGCTACAATTATAATGCCTGATATAAAAGAAGTTAGGGCAATAATTTTTAAAATTTTTATATTACTTAATCCATGGCTTTTAAATGCATTAAATTCATTTGAATCAATAAAATTAATAAAAAAAAACTGCGCCCCAATTAAAAAAATAAATGGAAACAACTGATTTAAAATAGAAAATGAATTAAGTAATACAAGAATAACAGGAAAGTAGATGCCAACATCAACTTCAGAAAAAAATGAAATTTCTTCAAAAAAGCTCATGATAATCACTAATCCAAAGAATACAAATGACACCTTAAAGGTACTTAGTAGAAATTTTTTTATTATATAACTTTGGTATATTTTTAGTATCATTTTATTGTTTTATTTTTAGCTTAAAAACTAAAGTTTGATAAATTATAAAAAAAGATAAAATTGGAATCATTATATATACTAAGTCATTCGTTAGTTTACGACCTGTAAAATTTAATAAAATATCGGAGATTATAATAAAAAAAATACCCGTTAAAAATATTTTAATTTTAAATACAAAATATCCTTGTGTATTTTTAGATCTTAATAATATTAAGGATGAAATCAAGCTTAATAGAACTATATATATCGGTACATAAATTCTTTTATATAATTCTTGATAAATATTTTTTAAAGAATCAGAATTACATATTAGACTTTTTATAATTATACTAGAATTATTAGTATTAATTAAAAAATTAAAACACTTAAATAAATCAATAGTAGCTATCTCTTGTATTTTGGGTGTTTTAGTAGTTTTAGATGAGTACTTTTCTAAATCAAATTGGGTAGTTTTAAAATTAAATGAAGTTGTTTTTTTATTTTTATTAATTCTTATTATCTCACCATTATCCAGTATAAGTATTTTTTTATTATCCTTTAAAATAATTTTACCTTTTTCTGCAATAATTATTTGGGTATTGTTTTTATTTGATTCATCTTTTAAAAGTATATTATCATATGAGTTATCATCATTTTTTTTTTCGATAAAAATTGTTAGATCTTTGACGGTATCAATGAATTTTTTTGGTTTAATTAAATTTGGAAAAAAATCTAAATTTGAACTTCTAATAAAAGATCTCGATTTATCTTGTGTAAAGGGAACTACAATTGTAGAAAAAAAAATTTGAACTAATACAAATATTATTGAAAGTTGAATTATTTTATTAATTACTTGCAATTTACTAACACCATGAGACCAATAAATTAACAGTTGGTTTTTTTCTTCAAAGTCAGAAACAATATAAAAAACGGATAAAAAAAACACGAATGGGAGACTTTGTGAGAATATTTTAGGCAAAGATAGAATAGTGAATAAAAAATAAACTTTAAAACTATGTCCGTCCTCAGTTACTATATCAAGGTAATTTACCGCTTGTATTACCCATATAATCAACGTTAACGCAAAACTAGAAATTAAAAAAAAAAATACTATTTCTTTTAGCAGGCTATTAAAGATAATTTTTTTCATTGAAATATGTTAATTTAACTCATATATAGCAC
>CAJQTH010000041.1 GCA_905618905.1 uncultured Candidatus Pelagibacter sp.
TTAAAAAGTCTGTAATCATTTCTTTCATCAAATTGTGAAATGTGTAAAATTTTTAATTTAGAACCTTTATTAATAAAAACTTTTGGCATTAAATAATGATTTTTTAAATCATCGATTTTTTTAATTTTATCAACTAATTTATGTCTTACATTTAAATAATTTTTTTTTTGGATTTGATACCTTTTTTTTTTATTTAAAATAAGTTTTTCTATAGATTTATAAATATCCTCACTTGTAGTATTTTTCAAAAATAAATCATTATAAAATGTTTCAGGAAGTCCACCATTTTTACTTGTAATTGTTGCACAACCATGTGCAGCTGACTCCATAGCTGTTCTTCCAAATGGTTCTAACCATCTAGATGGAACCACTGATATTGCAGCTCGTGAGTAGTATTTTAAAATTTCATCATGTTTTATCCAATCTAAAATCTTGAAATTTTTATGGTTAAAATCTAATTTTTCCCTAGGTTCATTTCCTATAGCAATAGCCTTCCATCCTTTATATTTATCAAGGATTTTAACAACAGCCGTACCAAATATGTCATATCCCTTTGATGAATTTAGCTTACCACAAAAAATAATAAGATTTTCTTTTTTTGGAAATTTTTTAAGTGGTTTTATTGATGGATACAAAATTTCACAATTATTTCTTTCATTATAAGGTAAGCCTTCAAAAAATTTGTCCTTAACCCATCTACTCACAAAATAAACATGATCACTATTTTCAGTTATAAAAATTCTTTCTTTAATTGTGGTAGATCCACGCATCTCTTTTGGATTATTGTGAAATATAAATATTAATTTTGCACCAATTTTTTTTTTTAAGAGAAATCTTAACGATTCAGGTCTATTATGAATTTCAATAATTGAATAATTTTTTTTTTTACAATCTTCAAATAAAATTTCCGTATATCTAATATTTTTTTTAATCACCTTCCCTGTAAGGTCTATGTTTATAAAATTGTTAGTTAATGGTTTAATTTTTTTATCTAAATTTCCATAAACAATTGTTTTATTTTTTAGCTTACTCAAAGAAAGGTAATCTTTAATCCAAATTGAAGCTGCACCAGCACGATTGATATTATAATTTTCTTTGTACGGTAGTAATATTGCTATTTCTTTTTTTATCATTTTTGTAATATAATTAACTCATTGAATCTTTTAGTTTCTTTATTAATTTTATCCATACTAATTTTATTTCTTTTTAAACCAATTAAATTTTTTTTGATTTTTTTTGCTGGCTTCCCATAAAAAATAAAACCAGGTATAACAATAAGTTTTTTAGTAACAAAAGAATGCATACCTATCATTGAATATGAACCAATGACTTGATTTTGGTGTACGCTACTTTTAATGCCCATTTGAGAATTATTCATAACATAAACATTACCACCTAATGTAACGTTACTACTTAGAATTATATCATTTTCAAGTTCACAATCATGATCTATTGTTGTTGAGTTCATAAAATAATTATTATTACCAATTATAGTTTTTTTTTTAATATTTGTTGGTAAATGAACGTTGGTAAATTCATTAAAAACATTATTATTTCCAATTTGAATAATACCGTTACTTTTAAGTTTTGGGTGTTGTGCATTATTACCTATAACCACGTATGGACCAATTATATTACCACTACCAATTACAATCTTTTTCCAATTAATAACAGCTGTTGTATGAACAAAATTATTTTTAATCTTTTTAAAGTTAAGCATGTTTTTCAAGATAATCTTTTTTAATCATATTCCTTAGGTAATAATTTTTTTTAAGCTTGTATTCTTCTTTCATGGCTTTTGATTTACTATAGTATTTTTTTTTGTATATTATAGTCCAATTTCTGCCCTTGGTATATTTAGCACCACGTGAGGTATTGTGTAGATTGAGTCTTTTTTTTAAATTATTCGTATAACCAACATAAGAAAATCTTTTATTACCACTAATACAAATCAACATGTATACGTAAAAAATCATTATAATAATGCAAACATCAAGTTATGGCGGTCCCTGGGGGAATCGAACCCCCCTTTGCAGGATGAAAACCAGCTGTCCTAACCGATAGACGAAGGGACCATGTTGAGATCTTTTATTTTAAAAGTCATTATTTATCAAGGGCAATAAAGTTACAGGATAAGGTCTCTAATAGTTAATTGAAGAGTTTTTTTATTATTCCAGATATTCTCATTGATTTGGCCTAATATATTAATGCTATTTTTATAATTCATTAAGTATTCACCAACCTTTGTATTAACAGAATTAAAAGATATTGATTGAATTGAAAATCCTGTTTTTGATTTTAATATTACAGATATATGCTTGTTATTTAAAATTACAGGTCTTACCACTATTAGATCTCTCAACATGAATGTTGGAACTGAGTTTCCTGTTCCAAACGGGGCTAATTTTTTTATATCATCATAAAAATCTTGATTAAGTGCCAATGAAGAAACCTCAGATTCATATGAAAACATATTATCATTTAATATTTTAGATTTTAAAAAATCTTCTAATATATAATTTTCAAAGTTTTTAAGTTTATCTTTATTTAACGTAAATCCTGCGGCCATGTTATGACCACCACCATTTAAAATTATACCTTGATCTAGTGAATTTTTAATTACACGACCAATATTGTAATTGTAAATTGATCTTGCAGAACCTTTTAATAATTCATTAGATGCAGTTATAACAATAGATGGCTTATTAAAATAATCTTTTAATCTTGCAGCAATAATTCCAATTAAACCTTCGTTAATATTTGAATTATAATAAAAAATGACATCTTTATTTTCTTTATCGATTTTTTGAAAATCAATTTCATTCATTATTAAATTTTCAATATCCTTTCTTTTATTATTCAGTTTAATTAAGTGATTAGATCTATCTTTAATAACTTGATCATTATTTGAAGACAATAATTCTGTAGCATATTGAGACTTACCTAGTCTTCCACCAGCATTCAATATGGGACCAATTAAATAACCTAAATCATTAATATTAATCTTATTTTTTTTATTATTTAATTCGAACAAAGTATTTAAAGGTAAATTTTTTGTTATATCAAAATTTTTAAGAGCTTTTAATGCAATTAATCTGTTAAGTTTTCTTAAAGGCATCACATCACATACTGTAGCTAACAAAACATATATTAAATAATCAGATATATTTATTTTACTTTTCATTTCTTTAATTAGTAAATCTAAAAAAAAATAAGAAAGTGTTGTGGCGCATAAGTAGTCATATTCTTTATAACCATTATCTTTTTTGGGATTTATAATTGAGTTTGCATTTGGAAATGGATTATTAATTTCATGATGATCAATAATTAGCGATTTAATATTATTTTCATTTAGAAAATCTATTGCTTCATTAGAAGTAGAACCGCAATCAACCATTATAATTAATCCAGGCTTTTCCAAGATCAGTTTTTGGAATAATTTTTTGCTGGCACCATAGCCATCTTTTTCCCTATCAGGTATATAATAAAAAAAAGAGTGATTTATTCTTTCTAAAACTTTAACAAATAATGATGATGCGGCAGACCCATCCACATCATAATCACCTAAAATACATATTCTTTCATTATTATTGATGCAATTAACAACAAGTTTAATAGATTGATTGAAATCTTCATTATTTAAAAAAACGTTGTTTAAATCTAAATCTGTATTGATTGTTGCAATTTCATCATCTTCGAAATTTCTTGAAATAATTAGTCTAGATAAAATGTCACTAAAATCAAAATCTTGTTTTAATTTATCAACTAAGTTTTGATTAATTTTTTTTTGCTCCCATTTCTTACCTGAAACAGAAATCATTCTTCAATAAGATTTGTTCTTTTTATAGTTTTTTTAAATTTTAAACTTTTGTGTGTAACCAATGTTTCGGTAGTATATTTATTATCGTTTATTACGACTCCATTTAACATTTCACTAGAGGTAATCCCTGTTGAACAAAATATAGAGTCACCTTTAATAATTTCATTTAATTCATATTTTTTATTCAAATCACTTATTCCCATTTTTTTTGCATCTTTAATGTCTTTGTCGTTATCAAATATAAATCTCCCTTGAAAATGGCAGTCAAAGGCATCAAGCGCTGATGCCGCCAAAACTCCCTCGGGACCACCACCTATACCCAAAAATATATCAACATTATATTTGGGATTTGTAACATACAAAGCACCAAGAACATCTCCATCAGTAATCAATTTAATATTAATATTTAGTTCCTTTAATTCATCAATTATTTTTTTATGTCTTAATCTATCCATTACACATGCAGTGAGTGAAGAGATATCCTTGTTTAAGAAATCTGCAAGATTTGTAACATTTTTCTTTAATGAAAAATCTAGATCAACTAAACCTTTTTCAATTGATCCTGTTGCAATTTTATTCATATAAGTTTCTGGTGCATTAAAAAGATTTCCTTTTTCAGCAATTGCGATAACAGATGTAGCCCCAGGTAGATTGTTTGCTGCAAAATTTGTGCCCTCTAAAGGATCAACGGCAATATCAAAATATGGTCCATTTTTATTACCGAGTTTTTCACCCGTATAAAGCATCGGAGCCTCATCAAGAGAACCTTCACCAATAACAACTTCACCATTCATATCAATTTTATTTAACTCATGTCTCATTGAGTCAACAGCTGCTTGATCCGCTGCAATTTTGTCCTTTTTTCCAATCAAATATGATGATGCTAGAGCTGCCTTTTCAGAAACTTTTATAATTTGATCAACATATTTTTTATCAATAGACATTAATCTTTTTGAATAACTATTTCAGTAGAATTTATTATACTCTCAAATTCTCTTAGACGTTTATAAACACTTGCCAGCTCTATGATGGTAGGCCAAGCTTTTAATAGGTATTGCATAGAACCTTCAACCCTTCCAAAAGCTCTTATAATTTGCTGCATAACACCTAATGTTACAACACCCGCTACAATTGCTGGAGCTAAGAAAACATAAGCTGATAATACATTTGCTTGTAAGTAAGCCATACGGCCAATATTAAAATATAAATACCTTGTGTAGCTTAAAAAGTGGATTGAACGAACGTCATCAAATAATTCATTTATTGTTTTAGGTCTAACGTTACCATCATCTTCAGCTACTACTAATATCTTCCTGTATGCAGCTTCTTTTTTTTGGAGATCATATTCCACTCCAACTAAACGCAATATCCAACCTAATCCTATTAAGAATGCTGTACCACCTAACGTCCAAAGTAACGCACCAGTTATCAATCCATATTGCCAATCACCAAAAAAGAAGATTGGTATACCTACTGATAGCCCTAATAAAATTGGAGTAAATTGTATTAAAACCATGACCGATTCAATAAAGCTTGTACCTAGAGATTCCATAATACGGGTAAACTTAATTGTATCTTCTTGAACTCTTTGTGAGGCACCTTCTATTTTACGAGCCCTATCATAAACAGAATGATACCATTCCACCATCGCAGCTCTCCATCTAAACAAGAAGTGTGCTGTAAAAAAACTAATTACAACGTAAAGAGCTATATATATTCCGGCTAGTGTAATAAATGATGCTAAATTTACCCAGTACTCTTCAATTGTAATTGCGTTAGGTTTAGCAAGTGCTTTTTGAATCATATCGTAGAACACACCAAACCATTCATTTATCTTTACATCAATTTTTACTTGAACCCACAATGATAATAAAATCACAAATGAACCTAACCAAGACCATAACTGCCATTTTTTTTTTGTAAAAAATTTAAACATATAGATTATTTGAGAAAGTTATCAGCGTATGATTTTTTAACTGTTTTTCTTTTTTGTGGTTCAATAATTTCAAAGTCTATTTTATTTTTTTTTGCATATTCAGCTGCTAGTTCTTTGGTTGAAAATTCTAAATTTAATTCTGAAAGAGTATTAGTGCTTGTCTCCCAACCCATTAAAGGGTTAACACCAGCATTTTCAGTTTCAAATTTGATAACCCATTTATCTGATTTACCCAGGCCTGACTGCATGGAATTTTTGGTAGGAATATAAATTTTTGCTTTTTTCATAAATTGGTCGGGGCGGCAGGATTTGAACCTGCGACCCTCTGGTCCCAAACCAGATGCGCTACCAGGCTGCGCTACGCCCCGACTTGTGATGGTTATAGCGCAAACACTCACTAAATCAACATTTAAGAAGTTATGAAATTAAGAACAAATGTAGTTTTATGTAGATTGTTTTGGGGGCTACACGGGGGCAAGACTGAAAATAAAAACTTAATAAAAACAATACTAATTGATCTATCTTTTTTTATATGGGGGCTATGTGGGGGCAAGGTTTAAATTTAATACCTTAATAAAACTTTATCAGGATCCCCTGCTAGCATATAGGAACTTATAATCTGTTTAGAGTATGATGTGGTTAAACAAAGCGGAAAACAGTTTCTGGAAAGTGACCGCGGTCTTATGAGTCCTGCGTTTGATTATTTGTAAGCTATGTTTACTAGCCACCAATCATAATCTTTAACTCGCAATGATACCCGCATATGATCTATAAAATTTTTATCTTTTTTTGAATAGTAACAAGCAAAAACACCCATATCACCTGAGTTATAAATGAAAGCATATCCTTCCCACTTGGTATTTCTAGTGTGCTTTTTTGTTTTGGGACCATGTAATTTTGCACTTTTAAAAATTGTTCTTAACTCATCAATTGTTGATGCGCGTTCTTTTTTGCAAGCTTTTAAATTGTTATCAAAATCTTTTAAAGCTGAAATACCATAAATAATTTTATTATTATCTTTTGAAAGATACATGATTTGTATTTCGCTAAATTCCTTGTAGTCAAAAATCTTAATACCAGAATATTTATTATCTTTAAAATCTTTAATTTTATCAAAGTTTTTAATTTCTGTTTTAGTATAAAATTCTAACAAACTGTCACCTATACTTATCTCACCTATTTGGAAGTCTGTTATATCATCAGCCTTGGTCCATGATTGAAAGCTAAACGTTAAGATAAGAATTAGTAATAGTCTTTTCATATTAAACACTTTCTCACTGTGTCCTATGTGTGTCAAGATTTATGCTAAGTTGTAATAAGGTGCACGGGAAGTGAATTGTGGAAAGTGACCGCGGCTTATGAGTCCTGCAGTTAATTATAATTTTTGTTTTAAATTCCAATCTTTGATTTCACTTAATGAAATATCAAGATCCATCATATCTGAATATTTCATTTTTTTTGACCAATCTATACACATAGCAAGCATTTGATCCCCATTATTAAAATCATAAACGATTAAGTCATCAAAACTTTTTCCTGATTTATCTTGCTTTCTAATTCTTTTATTATTTTCTTTTTTTTTATAGATAATATCATTGGATAAAATCTTATTAATATCAGCAATAATCTCTTTTCTTACTTTTAGACATTTTTTAAAGTTATTAGGATATTGTTTCATTCCTCCAAGAGAATAAATGGTATAATTTTTATCGCTAGTCTTTGTGTATATTCTAACAGCATCAAATTTTTTACTATGGTTTTTATGATTAATAATTAAATATCTTGAAAAAGATTTATCTTTAAATTTTGTTTTACGCTTAAATTTTTTTAACTCATTTTCATTAAAAAAATCCAACAAACTATCACCCACACTAATCCCTTCTATCTGAAAGTCTTTAATATCATCAGCCTTGGTCCATGATTGCATACTTAACGTTAGGATAAGAATTAGTAATAATCTCTTCATAATAAACACTTTCTCACTGTGTCGTATGTGTGTCAAGATTTAGTGAAAGTTATAATTAGGTAAACGGGAAGTGGATTGTGGAAAGTGACCGCGGGCTTATGAGTCCTGAGGTTATTAAACCATTAATTTCCCTGCAACCAATTTCCCATTTCTTTAGTTCTCATAACAACTGATAAACCTTCGGTCCAATTTTTTTTTTTTCTTAATTTTTCATCCCAATTATTGCAAGTAAGCATTATTACATCACCAGAACTTAGCGTGTAATAAGTATTATAAGATATACTTTTTCCAGATTTATCTAATTTGGATTTACCTTCACGAACATCTTTAGTAAAATTAGAAATATTTGCTTCTATCTCTTTAGTAATTTCATCTAGTTGAGAGAAACAGCCTTTTAAATTTTCTATATAATCTTTCATACCTCTTACAAACGTAATTTTATAATTATCATCATTTTGCTTAAACATTAATGAAGCAGTTTGATAAGTTTTAAAATTATTTGGTTCGAAAATATACGCTTCTCTATATTTTATAGGATCTTTTAAATATTTATAATGATTTTTTGTTATTTTAATTACTTTTTTTATTTCACTCTTAGATAAATAGTCTAACAAACTATCCCCAATGCTCATCCCTTCTATCTCAAAGTCTCTGATATCATCTGCTTTAGATAGTGTTTGGAAACTTAACGTTAAGATAAGAACTAATAATAATCTCTTCATAATAAACACTTTCTCACTGTGTCTTATGTGTGTCAAGATTTACAGTAAGTTGAAATAACGGTCGCGGGAAGTGAGTTTTAGATAATGACCGCGGGCTTATGAGTCCTGCGGTTGATTATTTGTAGGCTATTGCTAACCAATCATTATATTTTTTAGTTTTAAGAGTTACTGATAAATGATCCTGACCACCATGTTCTTTTGAATAATCCATGCAATGAACAGCAGCTGACCCAGCATTATTTTTTAAAAAAAAACTAAATTGTACATTCCTTGTTCCTTTCCAAATATCATCATTGTACAATTTATCTTTATTCGCATTCAAGGCATTTGGAAAAATTAAAGCCATTTCTTTCTTAATTTCTTTCTGTTTATTGATGCATTCAGCCATACTCTTAGTAAAAAGTATTCCTGAAATACCATGAAAAAGATATTTACCATCACCTGTTATAAAAAAAAAATCAACACCATCATAGGTTTTGAAAAAACTTGAATTATCATTTTGAACTGGAGTAAATTTTTTATTTTTATAATATGTTCTCGAATTCTTGGTAATTTGATCTTTGCTAAAAAAATCTAAAGCGCTATCCCCAATACTCATGCCTTCTATTTCGAAATCCCTGATATCATCAGCTTTTGATAAAGTTTGGAAACTAAACGTTAAGATAAGAATTAGTAATAATCTATTCATAATAAACACTTTCTCACTGTGTCGTATGTGTGTCAAGATTTCTAGTAGGTTGTAATTAGGTAAGCGGGAAACAGTTTATGGAAAGAGACCGTGGGCTTATGAGTCCTGCGCTTAATTTTTGTTCAACCAACTATTTAATTCATTCGAAAATAAATTTACCTTAAAATTACTCTTATAGCTCATTTCAGTATGATAGTCATAACAGGCAACTATTACAAAATCTCCTCCTTCAAATTCAAATCCAGCCATTCTTATTTCACTTCTGCCTGATTTGTCTGCATTATGTTTTTTTATTATTGGTTGATAAATCTTTTGATTTTTAAAGAGTTCCTTAAGTTCGTCAAAAATATTATCCTGATGCTTAAAGCAAGATTTAATATCTTTTTCATATTTTGATACAATTTTTCCTGTTAATCCATGAATAATATATTTCTTATCATTTTTTTTAAATTCTATCATCACAACCTCGTAAGTATCGAAGTTATGTGTAGAAGTTCCTAATGCAGTTTGAGCAAATGTTTTATCTTTTTTATAACTATAAATATTCAAATTAATACTATCTTTAATCACTTCCTCGCTAAAATAATCCAGTAAACTATCTCCAATACTCATCCCTTCTATTTCAAATTCAGAAATATCATCAGCCTTGCTCCAGGATTGGAAGCTTAAGATAAAAATTAGGATTAGTAATAATCTCTTCATATTAAACACATTCTCACTGTGTCGTATGTGTGTCAAGATTTCTAGTAAGTTGTAACTAGTTAAGCGGGAAGTGGATTGTGGAAAGTGACCGCGGGCTTATGAGTCCTGCGGTTAAATTATTTATATGCCTTGTCTCTAATCCAATCATCAAAATCATTTGTGCTAATGTCTATTCTTAAAACATCCATATAATCAATTTTTTTTGACCAATCATCACAAGACACAGTAATAGTTCCTGTTACTAAAAAAATTTCAGATCTTGTTTTAATACTTTTTCCAGACGTATCAGCCCTATGTTTTATCTTTGAGTGTTTAAATTGTTTATTAGGAAAAAGACTTGATATCTCATCTGTTATTTCATCTTTTTTTTTATAACAATCTTTAATATTTTTAGGAAAGTCTAAAAATCCTGCCAAACCATAAATTTGATAACTTAAATCATTCTTTTTATAAGTGATTTGAATAGCATCATATGTTTTAAATGATTTTAAGTATTCAAATTCTGAAGGTATGAATTCATCATCTTTATAATAATTTCGTTTTTTATCTTTAATTTCTTTTTTAGTAAAAAAATCTAAAGCACTATCCCCGATACTCATCCCTTCTATCTCAAAGTCTCTGATATCATTAGCCTTAGTCGATGATTGGAAACTCAACGTTAAGATAAGAATTAGTAATAATCTCTTCATATTAAACACTTTCTCACTGTGTCATATGTGTGTCAAGATTTATGGTTGGTTATAATTAGGGTTGCTGGAAACGGTTTATGAAAAGTGACCGCGGGCTTATGAGTCCTGCGCTCTAATATTATCGTGCTATATATATCTACAAACTACACACAGGACACGGGATTATTAGGATCGTGCTTAATATTTTATTATTCATAAAGATTATTGATATCCTCATTAACGTCATCACTCAATATTGCAATTCTGAAATGATCTACATGTCCCATTTTTTTTGACCAATCATAACATTGCAAACTTAGTTCGTAAAATTTAGATTTGAGATCAACTTTTATAAAAGTTTCGTAAACTATACTTTTGTTAGTAGTATCTGCTGGATGATTTGTTTTTTTATTTATTTTTTTTGAGTCTTTGAATAGTTTAACTAATTCATTTTCAATTTCTGATTTTTTTGAATTACATTGTGAAAAATTACTTTCAAAGTCTAGCATTCCTTCTAATCCATATATTTTATAATAATTATCTTTTGGATTTATATAAACTTGCATACCATCGTATAATTCAAGTTTTTTAACTATAGAGCTATATCGATCATCTTTTTCTGAAAGGATTAAAATTCTATGAAATTTACTTTGCTTTCCTTTATCAATATTATTTTCTATAATTTCTGTCTTGGTAAAGTAATCCAAAAGACTATCTCCTATACTCATTCCTTCTATCTGGAAGTCCCTGATATCATCAGCCTTGGTCCATGATTGCATACTTAACGTTAGGATAAGAATTAGTAAAAATCTTCTCATAATTAATACATTAGTTTAATATTTTTTTTTTTTAGATAAGAATTCTTCTTTTGATATTGACCCATTCACAAGAAGTCTTGTAAGTTTTTCTAATTCTTTAATTTGTATTGATGTGTTATTACTTATTTCTTCTTTTTTAATTTTTTGTTTTTTTTTATATTTTCTTTTATCATTAAATTCACCTACCTTTTCAGTAGTTTTTTTTAAACCTTGAAAAGCCAAACCTACACCTTCTAAAACTAACCATGGTCCAACAGCTTTTGCAGAAGTAAGGAAAATATAACTAAAAATAAAGATAAGTAATAATCTCTTCATAATAAACACTTTCTCACTATGCCGTATGTGTGTCAAGATTTAGAGTAAGTTAAAATTAGTATTAGCAAATCAGCTGATCAGACTACATAGCATGAGATTATGGGTGCCATATGTTTTTACCAAGCTGATGTTTTTAAAAATTTTGCATATTTTTTTGAATCAACAAATACTTGCAAATGATCTTGTCTACCTTCATCGTTTGTCCATTCTTTTCCATAATCTATTACTGCTGTTCCAATCTCTGCTTTAGATTTTAATACATAGATGATATCTTTTTCTTTTGTATTTCCAGTTTTATCTCCTCCATGTTTATATTCAAAAACTTCGCTTTTAGCATTTTGGAAAAGTTTTTTTATACTTTTGTCTATTTCTTTTTGTTTTTTATAACAAATACTTATGTCATGCTTACAATCTATAAATCCAGCAATAGACTCTATTTTAAATTCTTTATCTTTTTTTAAAGTAAAAATACAAATATCAAAATAGATTTGATTTTTTTTATTATCACAATATTTGTAATGAATTTTTTTTTTGAAAGAATTGGTACGTTTGATATCATTTAATTGTTTTTTATCATAAAACTGCAATAGACTATCCCCAATACTCATCCCTTCTATCTGAAAGTCTTTGATATCATCTGCTATAGCTAAAGATTGAAAAGTAAACGATAAGATAAGGATTAGTAATAATCTCTTCATATTAAACACTTTCTCACTGTGTCGTATGTGTGTCAAGATTTACAGTAAATTGTAATAAGGGTCGTGGAAACAATTTAGGAGAAGTGACCGCGGGCTTATAAGACCCCACGTATGATTATTTGCTAACATTATTAATCCAATCTTTTAAATCAGCTGAATTGACCATTACTTTTAAATGACTGGTTCCACTAAATTTTTTAGAATAAACATAGCAGCTTAAAGCAGCATAATGACCTTCTTTAAACCAATAGATTATATTATGGGTTCTACTTTCTTTACTTTTATCCCAAACATATATTTTATCTTCAATAACTTCTCTTTCAGTATCTTTAAATAATTTTACAACTTGTTGATCAATTATATTTCTTTTTTTAATACACTTTTGGGTAATATTAGTTGATGTTTTGGAATAAAAAATTGCACCAGAAATACTCTCAATTATGTAATTGGGATCATTTTCTTTAAAATGAAACATTAAATTATCATATGTTTTAAATTTTTTTGAAACAATTTCAGTTCTAAAAAATTTTTTTGAATCTGTGTTACGATAGTATTTTTTTTTTTTATTTATTATTTCAATTGTAAAATAATCTAAAGCACTATCCCCAATGCTCATCCCTTCTATCTGGAAGTCTCTAATATCATCTGCCTTAATTGAAGTTTGAAAACTAAACGTTAAGATAAGAATTAGTAACAATCTCTTCATAAATGATTTGTTAATTTAATATTATCTTTTTTCTAGATAAAAATTCTTCAGGCGTAATTAGCCCATCGTCAAAAAGTTTTTTTAAAGTATTCATCTTATCTAATTGACTTGATCCTTTATTCTTTGGTTTCTTTTTAAGAACAGGCTTTTTTTCTTCTATTTTACCATACCATCCATTTTTTGAAAATAGCTCTTTGATTTCATTAATAGTAGGTTTTTTTTTGATTTTATAATTTACGCTATCCCAAACAATTTTTCTTCCTTTTGCAAAAACGAAACATCTTCCTTGCCCATTCTTTTTACTTTGTATACTGCATTTGTTTTGTGCATCCACATGACCACCAGGCATACAATTGTCTCCATATTTTTTAGGGCAATAATAATAAAAGCTATAATTACCATTTTGATTTATTGCAAAACCTATTGGCATCCCACTTGACATCATAACACCACCGGTATCATTGCCGTCGCCTCTTAAATATGACAAAAAATTATTAAAAGTTCGTTCGTTAAATCTTAAATCACCACTACCATCTTTTGCTTGAACATTCACACTCGATAACAAACATAGAAACGCGATCCCTAAAAGTTTTTTCATGAACCAAGATCCTAGCACTAATATCTTTGGCAGACTAGTGGTGGGATTTTTGGTAATTTTCTAGCTTTTAACATTTCAAAACTGTTGCAAAATAAGGATTATAGAATTACGGTCTGGGGCACCGGGTAACAGAACGCCCCTACACACTCTTCTACTTCTCTTTATTTGTATTGCTGATTAATGTTTAGATTGCTTTTACACGGAATTGACACGGAATTTTTTACCAACAATTAACTGTTTTATATGCTCCACTACCAGTTACTCTGCAGTTTGATGTTGTTGGCGCTGATACTGTTGATTGAGGACTTAAAAGCTTAAGACCTAAATCTATAAATGCTTGTGAGCTTTGATCATTTCTTTGATTTTGAAGTTGCGTAACAACCTGCTGATTACCTTGACTTTGAGCTAATGCAATTTGATCTGCTTGTTGAGATTTAATGTCTAGTTCTACTAATCTTAGAACACAATCTGCAAATTTTTCTGTGGCAGGGGAAAAACCTATTGCCTCACATTGATCTTTCTTATCTTTAATTGTAAACGTGAGATCTCCAGATGTTTCTGACTTGGCCTCAGAATAAGTTGGAAACCATTTATATAAAACTCCATCTCCCATTGTTTTGAATGTACATTTGCTCATTGGCCAATTAACTTTTTCGAATACAAACCAAACATCTCTATCTTTTGATGATATAATTTCCATCTTTGAGTTAGAATTATATTCTTTAAAACATCCATTCAAAAAAGGATCATTAGACTCTCCTGTTGTACTATAAGCTTCCTTAAGTTGAGTTTTTGACATGCCAGTTTTTATTTTTCCATCACTCAATACCTGTTGAGTAGTCATAGTTTCACATCCACTCAACAACAAACCTAGAACTATGATCCCTAAAACCTTTTTCATGAACCCTGATCCTACACGGAATCTACACGGAATCCATTCGCAACTTTTATAAATTTTCTGCATTAGATTGCATCAACATCGTTGCAAAATAAGGATTATAGAAGCACGGTCTGGGGCACCGGGTAACAGAACGCCCCTTACCACTCTCTTACTTCTCTTTATTTATAATGCTGATTAACGTTTAGATTAGTTTTTGGTGGGCACATGTCGGGATTTTAGTTAAAATTTTTTCATTTAATTTCCACCCACGCTTACTTCAATTTTATTATACTCATTCTGTAGTTCTTCCTTGGACATGCTGAAGTATTCATTCATATTTTTTGAAAAAGATATATTTTGGATTTCATTATATTTTTCAAGATAACAATGTTGCAGGTAAGATAAACGGTAAATGACATTTAGATGAAGTATTTGCTTATCATTTAATGAATGATTCCAAGTTAGCCAACCATCACTCCACGCATCATCCTTACCTATAAATTTAGTAAGCTCTGGTTTGTCTATTGGATTAATCCTTATAGATCCTTTGCTAATGTTTGCTTCAAATTCAGCTGGAAAAACTTTATTTTTTATAGATTGATAAAAGCACATGCCTAAAGTTGTTTTTTCTTCTCCAGGGGTAGCTAAATCTACATCACCAAAAAGAGTGTTTAAAAAATTGTCTATGGTTAAATTTATATCCATGACAAACGTTTTTTCACAAACTAGCTAACTCTTCTGTCATCTTGTAAAATATCTGACTCATTTGGATTAGAAAATAAAAAGAAATGCATTCTTCGTTTAAAAAAAATTAAGCTCCTGTAAACTCTGCTACAGACTGTTCAAGTTCTTTATAGGCTTTAGTATTTTTTAATTTGGAAAGATTTTCTTTAATGGCAGGATTATTTTCAATATTTGCTAAATAAGCTTTGTAAGCAAAACTAATTGGAAATTCTACAATAATAAAAGTTCTAAATTTACCGTTAGATAATGGTGCCATTTTAGTTTTGTATATTTTGTACCCTGTTAATGTCACATCCTTAACAACTATTGTTGAAACTCTTTTAGTTTCTCTTTTAAAAGTTTCATCATTGTCAATTCCTGCTTGCTTAATAGCAATATTTGTTTTTGTATCAATTCTTGTCTTTAAATTGGCAGCTAATTTAATCTTAGCGTTTTCAATAGCCATTGTTTCTGAGTTGTCTAAATCAGCTGAATCGGCAGTTCCTCTTGAATACATTATCAACTCCGATCCTTGTGGCATATTTATATACCAATCGGGTATTTCTGCATTAATTTTAGCTTCTTCTTCTTCTTTAGTTTTTTTAATCTCTTCAATTTGTTTTCTTAGGGCTGAAATGTATTTATCCTCAGAAGTAAATTCATATTCTGGCATTGGTGTTTCACCTAAAAATAATATTTCTTTTTTAACATCTTGGATTGCTTTAGCTCTATTTTTTTCTTTTTTAGCTTTAGCATCTTCTTTTTCTTTTTTAGCTTTAGCATCTGTTGATTTTTTATCTGCTACTTGTTTCTCAGCTTCCTTTAATTTTTTAATTTCAGCTAATTGTTCTTTTAAAGCTTTAATATATTTATCTTTGCCAAGTAGACCTTTATACTTAGCTTCATCTTTTGTTAAAGGTGTCCCACCAAGGCCCATAATTTCCGTTTGAATTTCTGCTATTATGTCTTGCTTAACACTTTGTTTAGCTGATATTTTCTTCATGCCACTAGTTGTTTGGCATCCCTCTTGAGCTGTTAAAGCAAAGAATAAAAAAATTAAAGGTATAATTTTGAATAAGCTTTTCATTTATTTTAATACTATATAACTTAAATCCTTACTTACCATTAAGATTTTTTGCTTTAAAAGCTGCTTTTTTAGATCTTCAACTTGAGCATACTCGTTAAACCAAGGTATTTCTTTCTCTGAGGATACAAATATTAAAATCTCATCTATTTTTGATCTATTTTTTAACGAACTAGGAAATTTAACTTGAAATTTAAGTTTAGTTTTATTTTCAATAAAGTTATTATTCTTATTATTTTGCGGATAAACCAGATTATCTCTTGGAAAAATTTTAGTAATTTGACTATAACCCTTTAATGAATAAGGAAGCCATTGAAAAACCGAAATATACATCGGTTTAGACACTTCGATATTAATCTCCATTTCTTCATCTGATCTATAAATATTTTTATCTAATTGTGCTTTAAAATAAAAAGTAGGATCTTCATTTTGATTAATAGGTAATACTTCAGCTTTAATAGTAATTTTACAAATTGCCAAAGTTCCATCGTCTTCATATTCAGGTTTTCCAATAGACTCCCAACCAGTTATATCTCCATTTAAAGATAGTAATGTTGATTGCTTTCTTTCACAATTATATTCACCATCTATCTCTGTACAATTTGTAAAGACTTCACTGGAAATTTTTTCACCTAAGACTTCTCTTTGAGCATTTAATTTAGCTTTTTGAAGTGCTATCTCACAAGATGTTTTTCTTGAAACATCTCCAGTATGTTTATGCGTTCCTGTTACAGTAACGATTTCAGCAAGTGAAGGAATTGAAAAAAATATTATAATTAAAAGATGAATTATCTTATCTTTAAACATTATTTTTTAGGCTTTTTTGAAATCCACTTGCTCTCTGGAATTGAGACAACAACGAGCACAACGCTTGGCAACATCTTTTCATAAATAGCAGCTTTACTATATTTTGTTTTTTTAGTTTGAATACCTTTCTTGTGTTTAAATACTTTCTTAATCATAGAGCTTTTAATTGCATATCCCATATCTGTTGGCAGTATTCCTGTCTTTTCAAAAAAGACAGCCTTATCTAGTGCTGCAAAACTAACACCAACTAATTTACCTTCTAAATTAAAAATTGGCCCCCCACTATTTCCAGAGTTAATTGCAGCTGTTGTTAAAAAGATACCCTCCTCATCATTAAAAACTTTACTTATAATTCCTTGAGTGATTGTAGGTTGTTCAAATGTAATTCCAATTCCAGGATATCCTATACTGATAACATCGTCACCAGCCACGGGACTTTCAAAGTTTTTAGAAGTAATAGCAAATTTTTTTGGATATGGTTTTTCCAGTTCTAATATAGCTAAATCATATTTCTCAGATACTGAAACTACATTAGCATTACTCACAGTCCC
Source organism: uncultured Candidatus Pelagibacter sp. (assembly GCA_905618905.1). Lineage (GTDB taxonomy): Bacteria > Pseudomonadota > Alphaproteobacteria > Pelagibacterales > Pelagibacteraceae > Pelagibacter. The sequence goes on from CAJQTH010000041.1 coordinate 17,683, forward strand.
TGTTCCATTTCTTACGGCAACTTTAGTTGAATCCTTAATTACGTGATGATTTGTAATTACATATTTGCCATCACCAACTATAAATCCACTTCCATGGGCATTTACTGCAAATGCAAATTCCTCATAATGTGGAACAATTTTATTTTTATCATAATTGTCAGCTTCATCTTTTTCATAATCTTTACTTTTATCAGGCTTAACTGTTTTAACCTTTGGCTTTTTATCAAAAAACTTAGGATCAACTGAAATGATCCATAATTTAATTTTTTTAGCTTGGTACCTATTTTTGTTAAACTCGTGATGTTTAAAAACTTTAAATTTATATTCTAAAGCTTTTTCTTTATTGCCAATTATTAAATAAAGATTACCTAATTGATCAATTACTTTAATGTTAGAGGGATTAACCTTTATAAATTTTTCTAAAATCTCTAGTGATTTTTCATAATCATCTTTTGACAAATGATAATCTGCAATTGACAAAATAACTTCAGCATTATTTTTTTGGGTAGAATAAAGACTGTTTAATATTTCTATAGATTCTTGATCCTCCCCAATTCTATCTTTGGCTGTAGCAAGGATTATTTTGGGTCTAATATTGTTTGGACTAATTTTTAATGAGTCATTTGCATGATCTATAGCTTTTTCTAATTTACCATATCTTAAATTTACTTCTGCAAGACCAATATAGCTCAAAGCTTCAACTTCATTGTCAGCGCTCATAAATGTTTTTTGATAGAAGTCTTCAGCTTTAGATGGTTGATTTATCTTTAAGTAAATATCTCCAAATAATAAATCTACTTTGTCCTGCTCAACTTCAGATTTTATTTCAACTTTACCTAAATCCTTAATTGCTTTAGATAAATTATCTCTATTTACCTCTTTCTTTATTTCATAGATTTTTTTGTTAAAATCTGAGGCTTTCGCCTCAAAAATTAAAAATATAGAGAATGTAAAAGCAACTAAATGAGTGATAAATTTTCTATTTTGCATTAGCATATACTAATGCGAAATTTGTTAAAATCTATGTTTTTAACATCATTAATAATTACTCTAACAAGCTGTGTTACTGGGTCCTCGGTAGTATCAAAAGGTAATGTTTATTCTGGAATGTCAAAAAGCGACTTAAGAGGTAAGTTACTAAGAACCTATATGGGTGATGACCCTTTTCTTAAAAGTGAACATAAAAATTCATATGACTCAAGTAAAAAAATTGAAATAATTTGGGGTAGTTCAGCTAATGTTTTTTATGTATTTGAAAATGTCTATAAACCAATTACATGTGGAACATTTACTTGTGATTATGGAAGCGGGAGTCTTAAATCTTGGCACTTTACACTTGCAGATGCAAGATCATCTCTAAATACCAAAAAAAAAATAGTTCAAAAAAAACAACCAAAAATAAGCATCTCATCTAATTCAAATTTAAATGTAGATTACATTAAAGAACTAAATAAATTAATTGACGATTTAGAGAGTGGTAAGATTACTCAAAAAGAATTTAATACAAAGAAAAATAAAATTTTAAAATGATATTAGTAAAATTTAAAAAATTTATTTCATTTATTATATTTTTAATTTTTTCAATTATATTATTGCAAAATATTTCTCACGCCGAATGGATAACAAAAAAATCAGACAAATCTAAAGAACTTATTAAAGTAGATGGCATGTATGCGAACGGTTATTTGACAAAAAGTGAATGTACAATAATGAAAGCAAAGTTATTAAAAATAACTAGTGCTACTGGGATGTGTGATGATGTTGTTGTTAAAAAAAAATTAATCACCAAAAAAGAACCTAAGAAAAAGAAAAAAATTAAAGTTAAAACTGATAGCGGTGAGGTCGGAAATTGGGTTGCCGTAATAGAGCATAAGGAAAAGAAGTTAATTTACACCTCTGATAATTTGCCAGAAATTAATACAAAGCAAAAGGCTATTAATAACGCAACATCAAAATGTTGGTTCGACTGGAGACACAAAGAAGGTGACTGGCCATCTGAAAATTGTCAAATTATATCGGTAAAAAATACAGATAAGAAATCTACTTTTATTACTAAGAAAACAAAAAAAGATAAAAAGAAAGAAAAAGAACTTATAAAAAAATTAATTACTAAAAAAAAGAAAGATCTTAAAGAAAAAAAAATAGACAATAAGCACTATGCGTCTATCAGAAACTTACCATTGGGTGATTTTTATTTTATTGCATTTGGTAATGATGATCTAAAAATCATCGGATATGTAAATCCTGATCCAAAATCTAAAAAAATTAAAATAGGAAATCGTAAGATTGTTAAAACTAATATTGGTAAAGCTTACCTAAATGATAAGAAAACAATATGTGATGTTATTTCTGAAGTTGATGATGCTGCTAATTCAAGCATATTTAATGGTAAAGCAATAATTAACTGTAATAATAAAAATAAATTTTTTGGTAGCTGGTTTCAACAAGGGGGTAAGGGAGAAGGAATAGGTGTTAATAATAAAGGAAATAAACTTAACTTTTATTTTGTAAAAAATAAGAGCGCAGCAGAAAGATTAAAAAATCCTAATTTAGAATATGCAAAAAAAATACCTGAAGAAAATGAACCAACATTCACACCTAAAAAAAGTATTGTAAATAAGGCCCCCATTATCAAGGTTGAGCTTAGTAAAAAAATTAAAAAAGGTTCATATAAAATCACTGGCAAGGTAACTGATGACCAAAAAACTCCACCCTATCTATATATAGACGATGAACTAATAAAAGTGAGTAAAGACGGTTCTTTTGAATTTCCAGGATTTACAAATAGAAATACTCAAATTACAGTTTTGGCGGTTGATAAAAGAGGTTTACAAAATGAGGTTGTTGTAAAAGTCATTGTGGAAAAAGAAATTGTAACTATTACAAAACTTGAAAAACTTAAACCACAAAAAATTAACTCTAAAAAAAATAATAATAAATTAGCTGTTATAATTGGAATTCAGAAATATGACAGTTTTCTTAATGCTCGTTATGCAGATAATGACGGAGAGTATTTTTCAGAATACGCGAAAAAAGCGTTTGGTATTAAAAGTACTAATATCAAAACTCTAATTGATGGAGAAGCTAACAACAATTCATCTAAAATAGCATTATTTAGATGGTTAAAACAAAAAGTAATCCCAGGAGAAACTGAGGTTATTATCTTTTATTCTGGTCATGGTATGGCCTCACTAGACAATGGGGAAATTTTTTTGTTATCAAGTGATAGTGATGAAGGAATAATTGAAGATACTGCCCTATCTAGAAGAGATACATTTAAGAGAATTGAGTCTTTTAATGCAAAATCAGTTACAGTTTTTATTGATGCCTGTTATAATGGAGAAACTGGAGACTCTGGTAATGAAGAACTTTTAATTGCATCTGCAAAACCACTCATTGGTGTTAAAGATACAGGTGATATACCAAATAGTTTCAATGTGTTTTCTTCGTCTCAATTAAATCAAGCTTCTTTCTCAACAGAAAAAGAAACTGGAGTTGAAAATGGTATTTTTAGTTACTACTTAATGAAAGGTTTGGAGGGTAACGCAGATTTAAACAGTGATAGAAAAATTACTAATGGTGAAATGCAAAAATATCTAAGTATGAAAATTCCAAAAATAGCATTATCCCTACATAATAGAGAGCAAGATCCTTTCTTCAAAGGCAATAAAAATTTAATCCTAACAAGCTTTTAATATTTGGGGGCTATTTGGGAGTAAGGACTTCTTTTACTAACAATTAAATTGATCTAATATTGAGAAATTAACGTTTAATAGTAAGGTAAATTTGTAATTAGACTAATAAGTGTACTTAGAGTCCCAAACCAGATGCGCTACCAGGCTGCGCTACGCCCCGATTGAGGTACTAATACATTAGATATTGATAATTTCAAAGAATAAAGAGCATCAAAAATAAGGCTTTTTTATAAGAATCAGATATACAACAATAATGATCATTACTTGTAATAATTGTAATAAAAGATTTGATATAGACTCAAATTTAATTTCAGACAAGGGTCGTTTGTTGCAGTGTGCTAGCTGCGATCATAAATGGTTTTTTAAAAAAGAAGTTATTGAAAACACCGTAAGCTCAATTGTTGAAGATATTGATAATGTTAATGTTTTGGATCAAGACAACCCTACAAACAACGAAGAGATCAATCCATCAAATCTATCAAAGGAAGAAGTTGAAGTAAATACAAATGAAGAACTTGATGAAAAAATTGAACTTTATACCAAAGAGGAGTCTAAAAAAAAGATTGATGCCAATATAAATGAAAACACACCATTAAAAGCTAAGCCAAAAAAACAAAGAAACTTAAAGATATTAAATATTTTTATAGTAGTGATTATTTCATTCGTAGCTTTTATAATTATTGTAGATACGTTTAAATATCCTATTGGGAAAATTGTCCCAAATATTGAATTTATACTTTATAATCTTTATGAAAGTATTAAAGATATCTCATTATTTATTAGAGATTTAACATAAAATTATGATTAAAAATCTTTCAAAGCCTTTTAAATGGTTTTTTCAGTTAGAAGCAGCAAGTGGTCTTGTATTATTAATTGCTGCAATTATTGCTCTTGTAATAAGTAACTCTAGTTTTAGTAATTTATATTTTGACACATTAAATCAATACCTGTTTGTAGGTATTAATGATTTTGGTTTAAAACTTTCCGTACATCACTGGATTAATGATTTATTGATGGCAATTTTCTTTTTCTTTGTAACGTTAGAAATTAAACGAGAATTTATTCAAGGTGAACTTTCTAACTTAAAAAAAGCGTTACTTCCGATTATTGGCGCAGTTGGGGGAATGGTAGTCCCTGCCCTAGTTTATATTTTTATAAACTTTGGGAATTCTGAAACATTAAATGGTTGGGCAATTCCATCGGCTACAGACATAGCGTTTTCACTAGGAATTTTATCTTTACTTGGTTCAAGAGTTCCAATTTCTTTAAAAATCTTTTTAACGGCTCTTGCTATTATTGATGACCTTGGTGCGATATTGATTATTGCTTTTTTCTATTCTGGCGATTTAAGCATAAGTTATTTGAGTTTAATCTTAATCTCATATATTTTATTACTTACTTTAAATAAATTTGGCGTTAAAAAGTTTATTCCCTATTTAATAATTGGCGCCTTCATGTGGTTCTTCACATATAAGTCTGGAATTCATGCAACAATAGCAGGTGTTCTTTTAGCTACGACCATACCTCATAGAATTAAAGACAAAGATTTCTCTTTATTAATTAAACTTGAGCATGCAATCAGTCCTTATGTTGCTTTTATGATAATGCCTATATTTGCATTCGCTAATGCAGGGGTGTCTTTAGAAGGATTATCATTATCATCTTTATTAGAACCTGTTCCATTAGGTATTCTTTTAGGGCTGTTTGTGGGTAAACAAGTTGGAGTTATGCTTATTTCTTTCTTTGCGGTTAAATTCGGTGTTGCAGAAATGCCAGACAAGTCTAACTGGTTAAGTCTATACGGGGTTTCGATATTAACAGGTGTTGGCTTTACAATGAGTTTGTTTGTTGGAAACTTAGCATTTGCTGAAAATATTCAGTATATAGATGGTGTAAAGATTGGTGTTCTTGCAGGATCTTTACTTTCTACAGTATTTGGATACTTATTATTATTGTATGCCTCTAAAAAATAACTCATGCTTTATAAAAATAATTTATTAATCCTACTAATTATATCTATGTTCACATTTTTTGAAAAAGTTGATGCTAAATACGAAAAGCTATTTTTTGATCACTCAATAAAGAATATTAATGATGAAACTATTGATTTAAATCAATACAAAGGAAAAACTATACTTTTAGTAAATGTTGCTAGCAAATGTGGCTTTACTAAACAATATACAGGCCTTCAAGACCTTTATGAGAAGTATAAAGACAGAGGCTTCTATGTAATTGGTGTTCCGTCAAATCAGTTTGGTGGACAAGAACCAGGGTCTAATTCTGAAATTAAGGATTTTTGTGAAACTAATTTTAATATTACATTTCCAATAACTGACAAAACAGACGTTAAAGGTGAAGATGCTCATGATTTATATAAATGGGCAAAAAAAAATTATGGTAACTCGACTGTTCCTAAGTGGAATTTTCATAAAATTTTAATTAACAAAGATGGAAAAATACAAGACACGTTCAATTCTTTTATTACACCAATGTCAGATAAAATAACAAAACAAATAGATTTAATTCTATAGTCTAACTGTCATACCATCAAAACCAGGAATAATATTTTTAGGCAATCTTTTTTTAAGTTTGGCGTAATCTAAGTCACTGTGCATATTTGTTAAAATCGTTTTTCTAGGAGTAAGGACTTTAACTATTTCCAAAACTTGATCTAAATTGAAATGTGCTGAATGATTACGGTACCATAGACAGTCAATAATCAAGTATTCTAAATTTTTTAATTTTTTGTAATCTTTCTTAAAGAATAAACTAATGTCACTTGCATAAGCTAATTTATTATTAATTAAATAGCATATGCTTTTAATTTTACCATGCTGGACTGGGATTGATTCTATTTTAATTTTTTTATTTTTATTTGTAATTCGATGTTGTTTTTTAAGACTATTGATACTTAAAGTTGATGGATAACCATAAGATGATTTAAAACAATATTTAAAAGTGGAAAGTAAATATTTCTTAGTATTAGAATCTGCATAGACTGGAATTTGCTTATTGTTTGTTAAAAAAAATGGGCGAAGATCATTAATACCATGTGTTTGATCTGCGTGAGGATGGGTATAAAAAACTTTACTAATCGATCTAATCTTATTTTTTAATAATTGTGACCTCAAATCAGGCGATGTATCTATTAAGATATTGTGATCGTTGAATTTAATTAAAGCAGAACATCTTGTTCTAAAATTTTTTTTATTTTTTAAATCACAATCACCAGAATAGCCATCTGCTCTAGGTACACCCATTGAGCTACCACTACCTAAAATGACAAATTTAAGAGACATTATAGGTTGAAAAGTTTATTAAAATTTTCAGCTGTTATATTGGACATTTCCCGATCAGTTTTTTCTTTTAAAATAGATAATTTTTCTAGAGTATATTTGATAAAACTTGGTTCATTTTTTTTTCCTCTCATTGGTATTGGGGCTAAAAATGGACTATCTGTTTCAACAAGCAGTTTATCTAAGGGAATATTTTTAAAAGTTTCCTGAAGATCTAAACTATTTTTAAAGGTAATTATTCCACTTGCAGAAAAAAATGCATCTAATTTAAGTAATTGATTTGCAAAATTTAATGAACCAGTAAAACAATGCATTAAAATTTTTAATTTTTCTGATTTATATGATTTTAGGATTTCATATGTTTGATCCTCAGCATTTCTTGAGTGTATAATAATAGGTATATTAAGCTCTATAGAAGCCTCTATATGAGCTTTAAAGCTATCAGTTTGCCTTTCTTTGTTGCTATGATTATAAAAAAAATCTAAGCCAGTTTCACCTATACCAATAATTTTTTCATTTTGATTTATTTGATTAATTATATAATTTTTATCAATTAAAAGACTTTCCTCAGTTTCATGAGGGTGAATACCAAACGTACCATAAATCATTGGATCTAATTTAATAATATTCTTTATTCTATCAAAACTTTCTACTGTAGTGCATATCGTTAATAGTTTTGAGATACCAACTTCTTTAGATCTTTTTATAACATCACTTAAATTCTCAAGTAAAGGTTCATGATCTAAATGACAATGAGAATCAATCATTTTTCTTTTCAATTTTTTTAAATAAAATATCTATTTTGTTAATAGGTTTTCCAGATACAAGATAGTCATGTTTTGCAATAGATTCAAAATTAATTGCATCTACATTTAAATTAAAAATCTTTAAGGCTTTTTCTATTGAACTTGGGATTATTGGATAAAGCATAAATGATATTTTTCTAATCATTTCTAAAGATGTATAGACAATTGTATTTAATCTATCTTTATCACTTTTTTTTTTCCAAGGTTCTTGATCATTAAAATACTTATTTGCTTCAAATAAAGCACTAACAATAAAATTAATATAATAATTAATATTTTGATTATCAATTTCAGTACGTATTGCCGTTAAATTATCAGTAAATTTATTTAGCATCACTAAATCTTCATCATTAAATTTTTTATTATCTGGTATTGATGATGAGCAATTTTTCTCAGCAAATGCGGTAACTCTTTGACATAAATTTCCATAATTATTAGCTAAATCACTATTGATACAATCCTCTAACCTATCTTGGGAAATGTTACCATCATTACCAAATGAAACTTCTTTAATTAAATAATATCTTAAGGGATCAAGACCATAAATTTCAATAATATCTAAAGGATCAAGAATATTTCCTTTTGATTTAGACATCTTTTCATCACCAGATAAAATCCAGCCATGACCATAAATTTTCTTAGGTAAAGGTATTTTTACAGCCATTAAAAATGCAGGCCAGTATACTGAGTGAAATCTTAATATATCCTTACCTATTAAATGAACAGAAGCAGGCCAAAATTTTTTAAACAAAGCATCATTTGTATCGGGATAATTTAAAGCGCTTATATAATTAGTTAGAGCATCGAGCCAAACATAAATTACATGATCTGGACTATTAGGGACTTTGATACCCCAAGAGAATGCTTTACGACTTATAGAGAGGTCTTTTAACCCACCTTTTACAAAGCTAATTACTTCATTTTTTCTAGATTTTGGTGAAATAAAGTCAGGATTTTTTTCATAATAATTTAATAATTCATCTTGCCATTTAGACAGCCTAAAAAAATAAGACTCTTCCTCAATCCATTCAACTGGAGAGCCAGATGAAGTAGCTATCTTAATGTTTTCTTTTTCGGTAATCTCTTCATCACTATAGAAAGCTTCATCAGAAACAGAATACCAACCAGAATATTTTGATAAATAGATATCATCATTTTTTTCAAGCTCATTCCATAAATGTTGAACTGTTTTTTTGTGTCTATCTTCGGTAGTTCTAATGAAATCAGTATTGGATAAATTCAATATTTTTGAAAGATTTCTAAATGTTTGACTAATTTCATCACAAAAAGTCTGAGGATCAATATTTTTTTTCTCAGCTGCTCTTTGAATTTTTAAACCGTGCTCATCTGTACCTGTTAAAAAATGAACATTGAAACCATCTATACGTTTAAATCTGGCAAAAAAATCAGCAGTAATGCTTGAATATGCATGACCCATATGAGGTTTTGCTGATGGGTAGTAAATTGGAGTCGTAATATAGTAATTTTTATCCATTTATAATAACTTTGATTTAAATTCTAAAAACAAACTTTCC
>CAJQTH010000042.1 GCA_905618905.1 uncultured Candidatus Pelagibacter sp.
GAAAAAGCATTTGGAATAAGTATGAATGAAATGAGTTCTGTAGCGAGACCTGATGTTGTATCAGATTCACCACATTTAACTGAAATCCATAAATCGCTTAAAGGACACTCTTCTCTTTGTTTTTCAGAGGCCCACATTGCAAATTCTTGAGCTTTTTTAGAAGCTTTCATGATAGTTCCAATGTCACCAGTTCTTTCAATGTGAAAACCTTCAACTGGTTTTCCAGTTTTAGCTATCTCATCAACAATTCTTTTTGTCCACTTGGGTTCAATTCCAATAACAATTACAGCAGCAACATTAGGGTTCTTCCCAGTTCCAATCATTGTTCTAAAATGTAAATCTAAGTCAGCACCAAATTGTAGTCTTCCATAAGAATGAGGAAGAGCCATTGTACCTTTAATATTGTTTGCTACAGCTTCTGCACATGCATTTGAAATATCATCTACAGGTAAGATGATTACGTGATTTCTAGTACCAACTCTGCCATTTTCTCTCTTATAACCTAAAAAATTTTTTGGAATTTCCATATTTTTTACCACTTCTTCGTTTTTACATTGTGAACATGAACATGCTCACCTTTTTTGATTGATTTAACTACTTTTCCAATGTCATGACCATATTTTAAAATAGTGTCACCCTCATTAAGGTCAATCATTGCAATTTTATGTCCTAATTGAATTTCATCTACTGACTGAATCTGGATTGTTTTATCATTTTCCATAATCCAACAAGCACAATCTTGTTTAGGGATAATTTTATCAATAACAACCACTCCTACGTTGTCTTTTTCGTCATGTATAATGATATCTGTAGCCATAATTGTGTCGATTTGTTTGTTTGAAATTTTCTAATTCTTATATATTAATCCTTTTAATTAACAATTTAATTAATAAAATTTATAAACAACACTGACAGAAAGGCCCAATTATTATGACTAAAATGACAACTGAAGAAGCTTTTGTAAAAGTTTTACAAATGCATGGAATTGAACACGCATTCGGAATAATTGGTTCAGCCTTTATGCCCATCTCAGACATTTTTCCTGATGCAGGAATAACTTTTTGGGATGTCGCCCATGAAACTAACGGTGGATTAATTGCAGATGGATACACAAGGTCTACTGGTAAAATGTCAATGGTTATTGCACAGAATGGCCCTGGAATTACTGGTCTTGTTACACCAATTAAAACTGCATACTGGAACCATACACCATTACTTTTAGTATCACCCCAAGCTGCTAATAAAACTATGGGCCAAGGTGGTTTTCAAGAAGTAGAACAAATGAATTTATTTAAAGATATGGTTTGCTATCAAGAAGAAGTTAGAGACCCTTCTAGAATGGCAGAAGTATTAAATAGAGTGATTGAAAAAGCAATTAGAGGATCAGCTCCTGCACAAATAAATGTTCCAAGAGACTATTGGACACAAGTTATTGATATTGATCTTCCTCCAATTGTAAGATTAGAAAAACAAGCAGGTGGTGTTGAAGCAATTAAAAAAGCAGCAGACTTATTATCAAACGCCAAGTTTCCAGTGATATTATCTGGTGCTGGTGTTGTAATTGGTGGAGCGATTGAAGATTGTAAAAAATTAGCTGAAAAACTAGACGCTCCAGTTTGTTCAGGATATCAACATAATGATAGTTTCCCAGGAAGTCACCCGTTAGCTGCTGGACCATTAGGATATAATGGATCAAAAGCTGGAATGGAATTAATTAGTAAAGCAGATGTTGTTCTTGCACTTGGTACAAGACTAAATCCTTTCTCAACTTTACCTGGTTATGGAATGGATTATTGGCCAAAAGATGCAAGTATTATTCAAGTTGATATGAATTCAGATAGAATTGGTTTAACCAAAAAAGTATCAGTTGGTATTTGTGGGGATGCAAAATTAGTAGCTCAACAAATTTTAGCTCAACTCTCTCCAACAGCAGGAGATACGAATAGAGAAGAGAGAAAAAATACTATTCACCAAACTAAATCAGCATGGTTACAAGAATTATCAAGTTTAGATCATGAAGATGATGATGAAGGTACAGTTTGGAATGCTGAAGCTAGAAAAAGAGATGCAGATAGAATGTCTCCTAGAGAAGCTTGGAGAGGTATTCAAGCAGGAATGCCTGATGATGTAATTATATCAAGTGATATTGGTAATAACTGTGCAATTGGAAATGCTTATCCTACATTTGAAAAAGGTAGAAAATATTTAGCACCAGGATTATTTGGTCCATGTGGTTATGGTTTTCCATCGATTCTTGGAGCAAAAATTGGATGCCCTGATACACCAGTAATAGGCTTTGCAGGTGATGGTGCATTTGGAATAAGTATGAATGAAATGAGTTCTGTAGCGAGACCTGAATGGCCAGCAATTTCAATGGTAATTTTCAGAAATTATCAGTGGGGAGCAGAAAAAAGAAATACTACTTTATGGTTTGATGACAATTTTGTGGGAACTGAACTAGATCCTAATTTAAGTTATGCAAAAGTTGCTGATGCTTGTGGATTAAAAGGAGTTACAGTTCGAACCATGGAAGAGACTACAGCTGCTATCAAACAATCTTGTGAAGATCAAAAGAAAGGTATTACAACATTTATTGAAGTAATTCTAAACCAAGAGCTAGGAGAGCCCTTTAGAAGAGATGCAATGAAAGCTCCTGTTAAAGTTGCGGGGATCAATAAAGAAGACATGATTAAGCAACCTTCTTTGGTATCTTAAGATCTTTTAAAAATATCTTATCTGTCATAATCTAACTACATGAACGTAGTTAATGATAATAGTTGTAGTTGGATCAATGACCTTGATGCAAGATCTAATATAAAAACTTTAGATAAAGATGAATTCTGTGACTGGTTAATAGTAGGTGCTGGTTACACAGGTTTATCTGCTGCTAGAAAATTATCAGAACTTCATCCAAATCAAAAAATTATCATTGTTGATGCACAATTAGCAGGTGAGGGTGCAAGTGGAAGGAACTCGGGATATTTAGTTGATACCACTCTTAATGATGGTTTTACCTCAAATAAAGAACTTTCTAATTATAAAAAGAAGACTGATATTTATAAATTGGGAATTAATGTTGTAAAAAAATTTATTAAAGAACATCAGGTAGATTGTGATTGGAATGAAAGTGGAAAATATTTTGCCTCATCAAATCAAAAAGATAAAAAAATATTAGAAAATTTTAGCAAAACCTTATTAAAGTTAAACTTTGAACATAATATTTTAGACAAAGGTGATTTAAGTAAAAGATTAGGCACAAATTTTTACAATTTAGCTCTTTATACAAAAGGTGGAATTTTATTGCATCCAGGAAAACTTGTAAGAGCGATGGTTGATACCTTGCCAGATAATGTTGAGCTATTAGAAAACACTCAATTAAATGAATGGTCAAAAAATAGTAATACAATTGTTTGTAAATTTAATAATCATAAAATAATTACTAAAAAGGTTATTTTTTGTACTAATGGTTTTTTAAAATCACTTGGTATAAAAAATAATTATAATTTTCCCTTAACTTTAACTGCAAGCATGACAAGAACATTAACTGATACCGAGTTTAAATCTATTGGTGAGCCTAGAGAGTGGGGTGTGTTACCCGTTAGACCAATGGGTGCAACTATCAGAATGACAAAAGATAAAAGAATTTTAATTAGAAATACTGCAGAAGTTCATAGCCCTTTTAAAATGTCTAAATCAGAGTTAGATAAAAGATCCTTAAATCAAAAACTTGGAATTAAAAAAAGATTTCCAACTTTACCAAATGATATTATGAAATCTAGTTGGTCTGGGATTGTGTCTAGAACTAGAAATAGTTCACAAATTTTTGAAAAAATTGATGATAATGTCTTTGTGGCAGGTTGTTATAATGGTTCAGGTATTGGTGTTGGAACTTTATTTGGTGAACAGATAGCAATTAAAGCAAGTAATGAAAATAGTGATGAAATTAATATAATAGAATCTATAAGTAAGCCTACTTGGCTACCACCACAGCCATTTTTAAACATTGGAGTTAAAACAAGATTGATGTTTGAGAGGTTTAGATCTCGATCTGATATTTAGTTATTGATTTCTTATAAGTGGATAAACTTTAGGGCTTAAATATTTAAAATTAGTAATCATAATTAAGATTAATGTAGCAAGTCCAATACCAATAGTTACCTTTAAAAATATTGCTAAATCAAACATCCAAGTAATTTGGAAAATATTTTCGATGATAAATTGCGAACCTATAACTGCAAAAAATAGAGCTATTAAAATTATGGAGGTGAATATAATAAAAAACTCAATGATTGAAGAGAGCACAACCTCAACTTTGGAAAAGCCTAGAATTTTAAATATTAAGTTTTGAAATTCTTTAATTTTTCCCTGTACTATAATTGCGCTTGATATGACAATTAAACCAATGACTATAGTTATGGCTGATATAACAGTTACAGCAATAAACACTTTATTTAATAGATCGGTTACTTTTTCCAAGTAAACAGTAATTTTTATAATAGAAAGACTGGGCATTTTATCCAACAAAGTAATTTCATTAAAATTTTCTAAACTTTTAAATTTTGCAGTGGCCAAATATTCATGGGGTATATTTTTTGCAAATTGAGGATTTAATAACATTGCAAAATTAATGGTAAAATCCCTGTAGTCTACCAATCTAAAGTTTACAATCTCACCTTCAATTTCACGACCATAGATATTTAAAGTAAAAATATCACCAATTTTAATATTAAGATCTTTAGCAACTTTACTATCAAGCGAAATTTGAAGTTTATCAGGCCTGCTTAAATCCCACCACTTACCTTCTACAATCGGATTATCTTTTAAAACTTTATCAGTCCAAGAAGACCTTCTGTCATTTCTAATCGCCCAGTTGCTATCATTACTTGAAGCGGTATAAGTTTTCGGATCTATTCCATTAATTTTTACAATACCTGTTGAGACCATCGGCACAATTTCAAGGTTAGCTTCTTTATCCATATCAAATATTAAATCTTCAAATATTTGCCTTTCATCACTTTGAATGCCAATAAAAAAATAATCAGGAGCAAGTTCTGGTATTGATTTTGCAATTTCTCTTTTAAAGTTTGAGCCAACAAAAGCTAAAGTTAATAATAGGGTGACCCCTAAACCCAAGGACATAATAGTTATAGGAGTAATACTTTTAGTTTGAGTAATATTTTTAACAGATACTTTAATTGAAATATTTGGGTGCTCTTTAAGACCTTTAAATAATTTAATAATCAAGTTTGATAATAAATAAAAAACTAATAGACAAATAAAGAATGCTCCAAAATAACCCAAGCTATAAATGGGTCGAGCTGAACCAATAGTAAATAAAGAAATTAAAACTGATAATAAAAATAGACTTAAAAAAATTGATTTCTGTGAATAATAAAATTGAAGGTTTTGAAATACATTTCTAAACAAGTTTGAAGCTTTAACCTGATCAATTGCATTAATAGTTGGTATAGAAAATATGATTAACACTAATAAACCTACTGAAAAAACCTTGAAATAATTAAGAATAGAAAAACTACCTTGAATATTTAACCCAAGACCAACTGACAAATAAACATCAACAATTGGGACTAAAAAGAAACTAAAAGAATAGGCAGCAGTAGATATTATGAATAATAGAATGAGTAATTGTAGATAGTAGACTATTTTAATGTCCTTTGAAAAAAAGCCTAAGGACTTCTTAACTGCTATAGACATATTGTTTTGATTAATGAATGAAAGTAGGGTGTTAGCAATTCCAATTCCAGCAATTAACATTGCACTAATTGATACAAGCGACAAAAACTGAGAGAAATTATCAATTATTCTCTTTAAAGGACCGTCAGATTTTTCGTGATATCTAAGTCTTACTTTTTTTTCATCTTTAAATAATTGCTCAATTTTTTTAGATAAAGCCTTTGGATTATCTCCCTCATTAAATCTTACCTTATATTCATAATTTAAAAAGCTGCCTAGGTTGTTAAGTTTTAGTAGTTCTAATGTTTGTTTTCCAGCTAAAGCAAAATCACCAAATACAAAAGCACCCCCGATATCAGGTACAGATTTTACAATACCAATTACAGTAAAGAGTTTATCTTGAACTTTAATTTTATCATTTATTTTTAAATTAAGGTTTTTGAAAATATTTTCATTAACAAGTATTGTATTTTCTGTAGTTTGTAACTTTTCAAATGCACCACTTGGTTCATAACCCACTTTGCCAAATAATGGATAATTTTTATCTACTGTTTTAATTCTAGAAAATATTGATTTATTTTTAGTCTTATCAGTAGTTGAGATCATGGTGCTAAACTCAACCATTTGAGAAACAGTAGCAAATTCTTTAACTTGGTTAATTAAATCTAAATTGACAACATTACGATTGTAATCAATTTCTATATCACCACCCAAAAGTGCTCTCGAGTTATTATTTAGTTCTTTATTCAAACTATCCTCAATTGTGAAAATTGAACTTAAGATAAATAAACTTATAAAAAGTGTTAAAATAATACTTGAAATTTTTTTATAATTTCTACTTAAGTCTCTTAAGGCATATATCAAAGTCAACTTGTATTCTGAAAGCTTAGACAATTTTTCCATCTTTAATTTTGATTTTTCTTTTTGCTCTATTTGCAAGTTTTGGATCGTGGGTGACCATAATTAAAGATGATTTTTCTTCCTTAATATACTTAAACAAAATGTCTGCAATCATTTGTGAATTTTCACTATCTAAATTTCCAGTAGGTTCATCTGCCAATATTAGCTTAGGCTTCATGGCTATAGCTCTTGCAATTGCTACACGCTGCTGTTCACCACCTGAAAGTTGACTTGGTAAATTATTAAACCTATTTTTTAAACCAAATCGATCCAACAATTCTTTAGCTCGTTCGTTAGGATTTTTTAAATTATTTAACTCTAAAGTTAGAGCAACATTCTCAACAGCTGTGTAATTTGGAATAAGATAGAAAGATTGAAAAACAATGCCAATATTTTTCCTTCTAATTTTAGAAACTTCATCTTCACTCATTTTAGATATTTCCTGATCTTCAAAAAATATCTTACCAGAGGTTACTTTCTCCAGCCCTCCAGCAAGCATGATTAAGCTTGTTTTACCAGATCCACTTTCACCAACTATTGAAATAGACTCATTTTTTTTAGTCTCTAAATTAATATTTTTTAAAACCTTTATAGTATCATTACCAGTTTGGTATTTAAGATTAACGTTTTTTAGCTTAAGAAGACTATCCATGATTCAAAGATTTATTATTAAAATTATTGCCTTCTGTCTAGTGACTTTAAATGTCAACGCTATAGAGAATATTATCTTATTTGGTGATAGCTTGATGGCTGGTTATGGCCTTCCACAGGAAAAACATTTAGCCATTGTTCTTCAAAATAATCTTAATGACAGTGGTTTTAACGTTGAGGTTATTGATGGAAGTGTATCTGGAAGCACATCTGCTGGTGGATTAAACCGATCTGAGTGGTCTTTATCTCAACCTGATATTGATCTGATGATCTTAGGACTGGGTGCTAACGATATGTTGAGAGGAATAAGCCCAATTGAGACTGAAAAAAATTTAGAAAAAATTATTCAAGTAGCAAAGCTAAAAAATATAGAAATAATTCTAGCAGGGATGATTGCACCAACAACTCATGGATTTAGTTATAAAAAAAAGTTTGATAATATTTATCCAAAGCTTGCTAAAAAGTATGATTTAAATTTGATACCCTTTTTATTGGAAGGAGTAGCTTTAAAACCTGAGCTTAATCAGGATGATGGCATACACCCAAATGAAAAAGGAACTGTAATTGTAAGTGACACACTTACAAAAAGTATCATCAGTTTTATAAAAAAATAGTATACCGTAAACAAATGTTTTTGAATACAATCAACGGCTCTTAAAAATAAGATTAAATCTATAAACGAATTATTATTTATTTACGTTTTTTTTGCCGAATCTAATTTTTTAAAATTATAGCAATGTAACTACATAAGAAAAAAATTGACAAACCTGCGAGATATTTTGTTTCCCTAGTTTTCCCAAATTTTTTATATTGGATTACACTTAATAATATAAATGATATTGAGGTAATCAAAAAATATATTGGTTCAATAATTCCATCTAATGTAGCCATAATAAACTCTACTAAATCTTAAATTGAGTGGCTATATGCAGGATAGTCGCTAGTTAGAATTCAGCGATCCTTGGGCCTTTGCAGCTTGAATAACACCTCCTACAAATAGGTCCTGTGTTGTAATTACCCTCCCCAAACTCCATTGTAATTGTAGTTTGAACCTCCTCATGATCTCCGCAATTAATGCAGCGATCAACAACAGGTGTTGTAGAATTTTCTGTAAGTGATGAGTGACCTCTGGACCAAGACATAATTTTTGTAATGGATTTTTATAATATTTTTCACAGTAAAGATTAATTTTAACTGTTTTATCCACTAGAAAGTTTTGTTATGGTCTTGGTTAATGATTAAATTTATTCTGCCAGCTATAATTGTCCTCTTCATTGTTGTATTCTGGGAAAAAATTACTGAAATAGTATTCAAAAAATTTAATATTAGGCTGAATTATACTATTGTGAGTGCTGTATTAATAATTATTGCTATAATAGTTTTATTAATCAATTTTTAAATTCAATGGTCTTATTATATTTCTCCTACCTAATCATAGTTGCAAATACTTTAATTTTGTCTGTTGGTTATGTAGCTAACATAGCTTTCATTGGTTCATTCTTGGGTGGTTTAATGGCTATTGGAACTGATCCTATTACTCTTATACTAGGTGCTTTGTTAGGTGCTGGATTAGTAGCTAAACCATATAAATTTTCAGTAATATATTTATGGCTAGGTGCAATGTTTTTAACAATGCTAGTTCATGTTATTTTAGGCACTACAAGAGTTATTGTCGATGTAGTTAAGTTTGATGCTTTACTAATAATTTCTGCACTCATAATTATTGCTACAAGTTTCTTTGGACCACTGATTGCTGAGATGACAGAGGATTTCGAAAAACCCATTACAAAAAAAGCTCCGAAGTAATGCCTAGAAAACCTAACTACAAAGATTTATTAAAAAAATTCAAAAAAAGAAATATTAAAAATCCAGAAAGAATAGCAACAGCTTACGTCAAAGGATTAACTGCAGGATCTAAAAAAAAGGCTGCTAAAAATTTAGCAGGGATTATAGATTAATAAAAAACTTTTAGGGATCGTGGTTCTGGCTTAGGATTTAATATGGGATTATTTGATTTTTTTTATAGCAACTTTGTCACCGTGAGGTCTGTAATCAGGATCTAATAAAGTCCTAGTCCCATTCATATCCATCTTGATATATTGCTCTATAAGTTTGAATCTTTTAAAATGACCTTTTGTTTTAATATCTTGTGTAACTGTTTTCTCGGTCCATGTTTTTGGACTTTCGTTATTGAATGCAGCTCTTTTTTTAGGTCCCTTAATCAAAGTATCTAAACAGGTATCAAAAAATTTATCTTCAATAGCTTTCAAACATATTTTTCTAACTGTTAAATCAGGATCTTTGGACATTGTTTTAAATGCGTTACCATACGCAGCATTCATTAATTCTCGGGCTATAGATTTTTTTCTTGGTTTAGAAACTCCGTATTCCCTTTCCTCTAATAATAATTTAGCTTCTTCAAGTATTTCTGCTGTCTTCTTGTCTACGATGCTCATGATGTAAGTTTAATTTATCTAGACATTTGGTGCAAGAACTTTGGCGAAGCGAACTGTTCAAGTACCTATGTAGTGCCGTTGAATTTTCAGTTAGTGATAAATGACCTTTTAACCAAGACATAATATTTTTGTAATAAATTTTTTAATTAAATGATGTTATCCATGAAAAACTTTTAGGGATCATAGTTCTAGGTTATAGGATTTTATATGATGACTAGGTGACAGACTGTAAGACAGACCCTTATAAGACAACTAAATCAAGTTTTTGCTTACCTAATCTTTCGTTACCATTCTCGGTTACAAGATAGGTCTCACCCAAATTCATGGCTAATTCATTGTCTGAATCCATCAATATCATGTGCATAAAGAACACATTACCAGGTGTTATTACATACGGATTACCTGTGTATAGCATTGGCCAGTCCATCCAATTAGGTGAAAAAGTTGAACCCAAAGAATAACCACATGCATTCATTCTTGCTTTATTATATCCAAGATTATCAAAGGTCTTAGCATGAATATCGAAAACATCTCCTGCTGTTTTTCCAGGTATCAAAGTTTTTGCACAATTATTTAAAGCTTCAACACATGCTTCATGCATCTTAATATGTTTTATATCAGCTTTACCAATAGGGATGGTTCTAAACATTGCTGAGTGATAATGTTTATAAGTTCCTGCCCACTCCAAACTTAATTGATCTGTATTTGATAAATTTCTTTTTTCTGCTTGGTATCTGCAGAGCAAGGCATTAGGTCCTGAACCAATTATATATTCATTAGCAGGATAATCACCACCATTTTCAAGAACTACTCTTTGCATTTCGGCTAGAATTTTCGCTTCAGAGGCTCCAGCTTTTGTATATTTCCAAGCCTCATCCAAAGCTTGATCGGCAAGTTCTGCAGCTTTTTTTACATAAACAATTTCTTCAGTAGATTTAATAACTCTATGTTTGGTGATTAATTCTGATTGATCTTCTACTTCACAATAACCTTCTAGTGATTTATTGAGTTTTAAAGCGTTACGACCTGTCATACCGTAAGCTTCATATTCAATACCAACTTTCTTACCTTTTAAATTAAGTTCATTTAAAATAACTTTAAGATCTTCAGTTGGGTTTGACTGATCTTTATCAATCCAAATTCTTATATCCTTAATATTTGAAGTGTTTTGCGCCTGTCTTAAATCTGGAGCCCTTGTTAAAAGAATAGTATTTCCTTTTTGGTCTAATATTAAAGTTTGAAAAAAAACATATCCAAAAGTATCGTATCCTGTAAGCCAGTACATAGACTCTTGCCTGAACATTAAAAGAGCATCTAAATTTTGCTCTTTCATTGATTTTAGAACATCTCGTTTTCTTTTAAAAAATTCTTCAGCTGTAAAATGCAATCCCATTAATGGATAATAGCTTTTGCTGAACCTAGCTTATCAATTTTACCTGCATACAATCCCTTACCAAGTATGGGTACAACGCCAACTGTTGAACCAGTAAATACGTAGAAATCTTTATTAAGATTTACTTTATCTTTTTTCAGTTTGTTTAGTACAAAACGAAGTGAATTTAGAGGGCTAATATAAACAGCTCCCGTATTACCTGAGACAGTCTGATTTATTTTCTTATTTGAAATAATTGCTTTAAGGTTACCGATATTAATTTTTTTATACTTTTTTTTTTGTCCAATTAAAAATTTTACATTTGCACCAAAATCACTACATAAATCACCAAAAGATGTAACACCTTTCTTCTTTTGCCTATAACCCACAACCTCAATGCATGGCGCCATATGAGAAATATATTTAGAAATATTTTTCATAGTTATTGCACCTTTTGATATAAAGAAATTTTTTTTAATCAAATAACAAACTTCTAACTCTATACCTAAAGTAGATTTGTTAATTTTAACCTTTTTTCCACTTTTAAGAAAATTTTTTTTGTAAATAGATGCGTAAAAAGGTTCTTTTTCTTTTAATTTTTTCATTACAGGAATTCCTGTTCCACCAGCCTTAAATCCAATAATAGGTTCTTTAATTTTACTTTCACATAATTTTCTAAATTCATCAGCGTCAGTAAGTTTTTTTGTAAATTTTAATGGAAGGGGTGCAATTATTTTATTATTAATAAATGCATTTACTAATTTATCTGCTGTTTTTTCTAATAAAGTTTTTTTCATTATTTGATCTCTAATATAGTTGCAGGGTCAAGTCTAGCACCAAACCAATTAAGTCTAATGTCTAAGTGGGGACCAGTTGATCTACCTGTTGTTCCGACTGTAGCAACAATATCTCCTTTTTTAACATGATCACCTACGTTTACATAAATTTCATTCATATGCATATATAAAGTTGAAATTCCATGACCATGATCAAATATCAAGGTGGCACCTGTATAAAACAAATCTTTTTCAGCTAAAGTAACAATTCCATTATTCATAGCTTTAACAGGGGCACCTTTTTTTTGAGCAAAATCTAAACCATAGTGAGGCCATTTAGGTATACCATTTAAGATTCTTTGACTTCCATAAACACCTGTAATTATTGCATCGTCAACTGGGATAATAAATTTTTCTTTAAAAAACCGTAAGTCACTTTCAATTTCTCTTGCATCAGCTATTAATTTGTTCTCTTTTTTTATTCTTGCGTAGAATTCTTCTGGCGGAGTTACCTTTTTTTTAGGTAGGCCTTCAATTTTTTGAATGTTGTATTTTCTCTTTTTAATTTTTTTTACAATTTTGTTATTGTTTTCAGTGATTGTAATGTCGAATTTTCTATCTTTTTCAATCCCAAATGCAAAATAACCATCCTTTGAGACTTTAACTTTTTTTTTATCTACTAAGATTGAAGAACCAGGCTCAGTTTTTCCAATAATGTAATGTCCTTGAATAAATTTCCCCTGAAATTCTGCCGCAAAAGATTGAGTTGTAAAAAAAATTGCTATTAATATTAGCAATCTAGGCATTATTGAGCAGTCCAACCACCATCTATTACTATAGATGTTCCTGTAATCATTGATGATGCAGAAGAAGCTAAAAAACAAACACTTGTTGCAACATCACTTTCTGTTGCAGCTCTGCCTATTGGAATATTTCCTAAAGCAAGTTTTTTAAATTTTTTATTCTTAAAAAATCTTTTAACCATTGGTGTTTCTACAAAAGTAGGGGCCACTGTATTTACTCTGATATTATATTTAGCAAGCTCTACACCCATACCTTTAGTTAAACCTTCAATACCAAACTTTGTCATATTATAAACATTTCTACCTGCCATTCCAACATGACCAAGTTGAGAAGACATATTAATAATTGATCCACCTCTTTTTTTATTTTTTAACATTTTTTTAACAACTAATTGAGCCACATTAAAAGCAGCTTTTAGGTTTAAATCTACTAAGTAGTTCATACTTTCTTGCTTAATTTTTTCAAAAGGTTCTGGGATATTTGTACCGGCATTATTAACTAAAATATCTATAATTTTAATCTTATCTAAATTTTCTTTTAAATCTTTGTAATTCATTACATCACAATTAACTTTGATAACTTTACCTTTTATCTTTTTTATTTCTTTTTCAAGTTTATCAAGGTCTGATTGAGTTCTACTTAATGCAATAATTGTTGCTCCAGCTTCTGCAAGAGCAATAGAGCAGGCTCTGCCTAAGCCTTTACCAGCACCTGTTACTAGGGCATATTTATTTTTGAGATTAATTTTTTGTAAGTACATTAGATAAATAATTTTAAATCAGTATAGATTAATTCGATTGCAACAACCAGTATAGCAATTAAGCCAACCCAAGCTATCCACTTATATTCGGTAATCCATCTTGATATTACAGTAGCGGCTGTTGCCATAAGGATTATCGATAAAGCTAATCCAAAAATTAGCAAAATATAATGATCTCCTGCAGCACCAGCAACACCTAAAACATTATCTAAGCTCATTGTGAAATCAGCAAGTAACACTGTCCAAATAGCTTTTATGAAACTTGAATTGTCTACTTTGATATCTTCATTACCTGATTGTCCTTTGATTACATCGGTGTAAAGTTTGTAGACTATATAAAGAAGAAGTAATCCACCTATTAGTCTTAAGCCTGTTATTTGCAATAAGTATGCAGTTAGCATGGTAAGAATAATTCTTAAAATTACCGCACCACCTATTCCCCAGAAAATTACTTTTTTTCTTTGCTCCACCGGAAATTTAGAAGCAACCATTCCAATTACAATGGCGTTATCTCCTGCTAAAATTAAATCTATAAAAATAATTTGACCTAGGATTACAAGTTGTTCAGCACCAAATAATTCAGCAAACATTAGCTTTTTAATATCATATCTGCACCTTTTTCAGCAATCATTATTGTTGGTGCATTAGTATTTCCAGAAGTGATATTAGGCATAACAGAAGCATCAATTACTCTTAAGTTTTCAATTCCATGAACCTTTAATTCATCTGACACTACTGAATTCTCATCATTACCCATTTTACAAGTTCCTACTGGATGAAATATTGTTTGTGCATAATTACTTGCAGTTTTCACTAGCTCTTCGTCATCTTGGATATTGGCACCAGGTCTAAATTCTTCAGGCTCATATTGTTTGAATTCATTGCTTTCTAAAACAATTTTTCTAATTAATCTTAAACCTTTAGCAGCAACTATCCGATCCTCATCACTTGAAAGATAATTCATTTTAATCTTTGGATTTTCTCTACTGTCTTTACTTGTGATATTAATTTCACCTTTACTCGTCGGTCTGATGTTTGCAACAGTAGGGGTGAATGCAGCAAAATCATGTAAATTTGAACCACCCAATTTATCTGTACTAATTGGTTGAACGTGAAATTGTAAATTAGGAGTTTCTTTAGATGAGTCACTTTTTGCAAATCCACAAAGTTGACTAGCACCCATAGTCATTGGACCGCTTCTTAAAAAAACATATTCCATTCCAATCATTAATTTACCAATTAAACTGTTAATCTTTTTATTCAAAGTTTTAATATTTTTAACTTTATAAACAGGTCTAAACATTAAATGGTCTTGTAAGTTCTTACCTACACCAATAGAGTTTTTTACAACATCAATTCCAAGTTTAGATAATTTTTCACCATTACCAATACCGGAAGTTTGAAGAATTTGTGCAGAGCCAATTGAACCGGCACTTAAAATTATTTCCTTGTTTGCTTTAGTTGTAAACGATTGATTATTTTTCCAGTAAGAAACACTGACAGCTTTTTTATTTTCAAAGTTTATTTTTTCAACATGACACTTTGTTTCAATCTTTAAATTTTTTCTATTCTTAATTGGATTTAAATACCCTACAGCTGTGCTACATCTTAAGCCATTCTGTTCTGTTACTTGAAAGTAACCACATCCAAAATTATCACCCTTGTTAAAATCATTCACTTTAGGAATACCAATTTCTTGAGCTGCATTCATGAAAGCATCTAATATAGGTAATTTTATTCTTTGGTCTGAAACAGATAATGGTCCACCAACACCATGAAATTGACTTTGGCCGCGCTCTTGATTTTCAGCTTTTAAAAAATAAGGCAAAACATCATTCCAGCTCCAACCCTTATTTCCTAATTGTCTCCAAATATCATAATCTTGCTCTTGCCCTCTTATATAAAGTAGTCCGTTTATAGAGGAGCTTCCACCAAGAGTTTTTCCTCTAGGGTAGGGTATAGATCTGTTTTCCATCGTTTCATCAGGCTCTGTTTTATAACACCAATCAGTTTTTGGATTATGCATTGTTTTATAATACCCAACTGGAATATGAATCCATGGGTAGGAATCGTTTCCACCAGCTTCAATTAAAAGTACTTTGGTATTTGGATTTTCTGAAAGTCTATTAGCTAAAACACAGCCAGCTGACCCAGCGCCAATAATTATATAATCAAAATTATCCATAAGAATATTGAGTTTATAATCTGTAAAATTAAAAATACTAGTGTTCACGGTAATTTTAGGTTGTTAATGATGATATTAGCTCTTGTTTTAGATTTATTTTTTTGAGAGAGTTCTTTTTTATAAAAAAACACAATGAGAGGAAAAATAAATATGAAAAAAATCATATCATTAGTTGTAGGAACTCTTCTTTTAACAGTTATGACTGTTACAGGAGCTTCTGCAAAAACTCTTAAGTGCCAAACTGTTCTTAATTCAAAATCTGATGAAGTGAAAATGTTAAAAGACTTCACTGACACAGTAACTGAATTAACACAAGGTTCACTTAAGTTCGAACTTATGCCGGTTGGATCGGTAGTAGGTGTAAAAGAAACTTTAGATGCAGTTGATAAAGGATTAATCGATTGTGGTTTTGCTTGGACTCACTATTGGTCAGGCGATCACCCAGCAGCCATGTTATTTGGTTCGCCAGTAGCAGGTGCAGGTGTTGGTATCGATAACATCGCTTTCTTATCTTGGTTTCAATATGGTGGTGGTAAAGAACTTTACGACCAACTATGGACTGAAATGGGAAGAGATATCAAAGGATTTATGTTACAGCCAGTAGGCCCTGAAGCGTTAGGTTGGTTCAAAGAACCAATTAATAGCATGGCTGACTTTAGAAAGTATAAGTTCAGAACTCCTCCGGGAATTCCAGGACAGACTTATAAAGATATTGGTGTAGCCTCTGTTGCAATGGGTGGTGGAGATATTTTACCAGCTCTTGAAGCAGGAACAATTGATGCTGCTGAATGGTGTTGCCCTAAGCCGGATATGACATTTGGTTTTCAGAAAGTTCTAAAACATTACTATCTACAAGGTCTTCACCAAGTAGTAGTAAATGCTGATTTCTATATTACAGGATCTTTGTACAAGAAGATGTCTGCTTTAGAGAAAAAAGCTTTAGAAGTAGCTGCAAATGCATCTTTATCAAAATCAATGAGTTACAGAATATACGAAAATGGAAAAGCTCTACATGAGCTAACTACGAAGCACGGTGTTATTTTACATGATACTCCTGCTGACTATTTTCCAGCGTATATGGCTGCAGCAAAAGCAGCTTTAGAAAAGAATGCTGCAGAGAATAAATTCTTTGCAGAAGTATGGCAGTCTCAAAAAGACTTTGCTGACATAGCTGTACCTTTTTGGGCTGGATCTCAAATGTCAAATGCTAAGCTAGGAATGGCTCACGCAGAAACATTAAAGTAGTATTTAGATAATATAATTATAGCTGAAGCGGATTTAATAGTCCGCTTTAGTTTTTTTTACCAAATTTATTTATGCCAAGAAACCACAACTCCCAAAAACCCAAAGGAGAAATCAAGCCTATGAAGCTTGATATTTCAGATGAAATGATCGCTGAAAGAAGAGGTGGCTCAGGTCCAATGCCTAAAGACATGCCTAAATGGATGGCATTAACTATTACAAAAATTGATTTAGCGAGTAAATGGATTGGTAATGTAGTTTGTTGGATTACTATACCTTTAATATTTGCAATGGTTTACGAAGTGTTAGCAAGAAAACTTTTCAATGCACCTACGATGTGGGTGTACGATATGAGTAGATTTTTTTATGGTGCATTATTCATGCTTGGTGCTGGATATGCTTTATCAAAAGGTGTTCATATAAGAGCAGATTTTTTATATAGAAATTTTAAAACCACAACACAAGGCAAAGTAGATTTTTGGTTGTATCTTTTATTTTATTTCCCTGGTTTGACCGTATTTTTATATATGACCACTGGATTTCTTCAGGAATCAATTATGAGAGGTGAAAAAGGTATGGATACTGCTTGGATGCCATATATGTGGCCTATAAAAACTTGTTTATGGCTAGGGATTGTATTTTTACTAGTCCAAGGAATATCAGAATTACTTAAAAGTTATTGGGCTGCTACAAAAGGTAAGTGGCCAGGAGGAGAAGAGTAATGTTAGCTGAATTAATTAATCCAGCTTATCTAGGATTTATACTTATTGGTGTGATGCTTTTTTCTATTTTTGTAGGATTTCCAATTTCATTTACTTTAATATTTCTAGGTTTTTTCTTTGGATATTTAGGATTTGGTAAATTAGTATTTTATTTAATGACCTTACAGTTTTCAATGGTCATGACCGAACAAACTCTTGCTGCAGTCCCACTCTTTGTCTTTATGGGAATAATGATGGAGCAAGCTGGACTAATGGAGAGATTATTTTCAGCATTTCAATTAATGTTAGCCAAAGTAAGAGGCTCTTTATATTACGCAGTACTATTTGTTTCGGTTATTTTTGCAGCAGCAACAGGCATTGTTGGGGCATCAGTAACAATTTTAGGAATTATGGCAGCAAAATCTATGAACAAATCAGGCTATAATGTTCGTCTGGCTGCTGGAACAATTACGGCTGGTGGAACTCTGGGTATTTTAATTCCACCAAGCATTATGCTTGTTGTTATGGGGCCAATAATGGAAATACCAGTTACAGATTTATTTGCTGCAGCAATTATTCCAGGAATATTATTAGCAACACTTTATGCTGCTTACACAACTATTAGATGTTGGATTGATCCAAGTTTAGGACCAGTTCTACCTGTTGAATTAAGAGCAACAAGTATGTTAGCTGTTTGGAAAGAATTTTTTATTGGTTTAGTTCCACCAGCAGCATTAGTTTTTGCCTCACTTGGAAGTATTTTATTTGGTTTTGCAACACCTACTGAAGCAGCTGGTTGTGGTGCTATGGGTACTTTATTATTAGCTCTAGCTTATAGAAAATTAACATTTGGACGTTTACAAGAAGCTTTAGTTAAAACTTTAGAAATTTCTGCATTAATAATGGTTCTAGTTGCGGCATCAAACTTTTTTGGCGCTGTATTTTCAAGACTGGGAACACCAATGTTACTAACTGATTTCTTGTTAGGTTTAGAGATGAATAGATACTTAATTCTTGGAATGATTATGGTTATGATTTTTCTTTTAGGATGGCCTTTAGAGTGGGTACCAATTGTTATGATTATAGTACCAATTATATTACCATTAGTTGAAGCACTTGGATTTAATTTAACTTGGTTTGCAATCCTTGTTGCAGTAAACCTCCAGACCGCCTGGCTCTCACCACCTGTTGCTCTATCAGCTTATTTTTTAAAAGGTGTAGTTCCAGAATGGGATCTTAAAGATATTTATCATGGAATGATGCAATTTATGCTAATTCAAGTCATTGGTTTAATTTTAATTATTGCATTTCCACAAATTGCTTTATGGCTTCCTACCTATCTGTATGGACAGTAGAATTTATTTGTTTATTATATATTAAGTGAATCAAATCAAAACTAAAAAAACTCTTTTAAACTGGGAATTAGTTTCAGTAAATCCTAATGATAAAATTTGGGACTGGAAAGATTTATTTTGCTTTTGGGGCTGTAATATTCAAAGTGTAATTGGATTTTCTTTAATAGCATCAATTTATTTAGTTTATGAATTGAATGTATTTATTGTTTTATTAGGAACACTTATAGCCTCTTTCCTTGTTTATTTTTTTGCTAATTTAATTGGAAAACCCTCACAAAAGTATGGTTTACCATTCCCAGTGATTTTAAGAACTTCCTTTGGAATAAAAGGAGCAAAGTATTTTAGTCTTGTTAGAGGTTTAGTTGGCATTTTTATGTTTGGTATTCAAACTTATTTTTTATCAAGGTTGCTTAGCTTTTTAATAAGAATTTTAATTTTTTCTTTTGATAACTCTTTTTTAGATCATAATATTTTTTTGATTTTTCTCTTAGGACTAAATATTATTGATTGGGCAGCATTTGTTTTTGCTGTTTTTTTACAAGCTTTTTTATTTAGTAAAAGTCATCAATTTAACAGATCTATTATAAAATTATCAGCTGTAACTGTTTATTCAGGAATGTTTATATTTTTTTTAACAGTATTTCTTTATGATGTTAAGGTTACTTCAGCAGCATTTATAGACATTTTTTCAATCAATAACCTGTTAGATAAAAACAATATTGCTCCATTAATCACTGTTGTTGGAACTATTTTTGCATATTTTTCAATTGTAATTGTAAATTTTGGTGATTTTAGCAGATATGTAAAAAATGATAGTGAATTAAAAAAAGGAAATTTAAGTTTAATTATTAATTTATTAATCTTTTCTTTTTTTGCTGTATTTATTGTTATAGGTGCTGATATTTTTCTAAATAAGAATTTAGAAAATATGGAAAGAATTCTAACAAATCCAACTGACATTATTGGAAAAATAGATAATACAGAATTAACTATAATAGTTTTATTTTTTATAATTTTTTCATCAGCCTCTACTAATTTAATTGCCAATTATGTACCAACACAAAATATATTGTTAAATATTATGCCAACAAAACTTAACATAAAAAATTCAGCAATTGTTATTGCTGTTCTTGGTTTTATTATTGGTATTTTATGGCTACCACTTTTAAGCCAAATTGGTTTTTTATCATTTGTTGATACATTTGGTGCTTTTTTTGGACCTTTATTTGGTATTATGATTATTGACTATTATTTAATTAAGAAAACTAACTTAGATAATAAAGCTATTTTTTCTTTAAAAGAGAATGATCTGTATTCTTTCTCTAACGGTTGGCACCATAAAGCTATCTATTCTTTAGTCCTAGGTTTTATCTTTGCAGCTTCAACAATTTGGAACGAAAGTTTAATGAGTTTCCACTCTTTCTCTTGGATTATTGGTGCTTTTATCTCTTCGTTGATTTACTATTTGCTAGCAAGTAAATAATTTTATGCATCAATTTGATTTAAAAAATAAAACAGCAATCATTACAGGTGGAGCACAAGGTTTTGGTTTAGATATTGCTAAACGGTCTTTAAAGTCAGGAGCAAAAGCTATTATCTGGGATATAGATGAAGAAGAATTAATGAAAGCTGTTAAAGCCGTGAACGATTCAAATCTTTCATATAATGTTGTTGATGTATCTGATTTTAAAAATGTCAAAGATGCAGTTGATGAAATAGCAAAATCTTCAAATATTGATATTTTAATTAATAATGCAGGTATTACTGGGTCTACGTCTTCACTTTGGGATTATGATGTAGATGAATGGAATAAAATAATAGAAATTAACTTAATGGGTACATTTAACTGCTGTAAATGTGTGGTGCCTTACATGATTAAAAACGATTATGGTAGAATAGTTAATGTTGCATCGGTTGCTGGAAAAGATGGAAATGCAAACGCTAGTGCTTATAGCTCAGCAAAAGCTGGCGTTATTGGTTTAACTAAATCACTGGGAAAAGAATTGGCTGATAAGAATATAGCTGTTAATGCTGTCACCCCAGCAGGAGCAAAAACAAGAATATTAGACCAAATGTCAAAAGAACATGTGGCTAGAATGTTATCAAAAGTACCAAGAGGAAGATTTTTGGAAATAGAAGAATTTACATCTCTAATTTGTTGGCTATCATCTGAGGAAAATTCATTTTCAACAGCTGCTGTTTTTGATATTAGTGGTGGTAGATCTACTTATTAAGCTTGGTTTTTAGTATTTTTAGATCAGTTTTATTTTCCTTAGAGATAACTGGCGCTAACAAGATTATTGACCAATAAATTAAAAGTATAAATATAGAAATTGATTTCATTTATTATTAATAAACCTCAATATTGATCTTAGGATGTTTAAACTTTGTTCAAATATTGTTTTTTAGAAAATATTAGATATAAAATTAAAATTATGATTAAAATTTTTTTATTAATATCATTTATCTCATTTATGTTTTCAAACACTGTAATTGCTGAAAAAGTTATTGTTTTTGATTTTACAGAGGAAGAATTCAAAATATTAAAAGTTGGAAAAAAATATAAAGGTGAAACAACATGGACTCTTGGTTCTAATCAAAATGGTAATTTTATTAAAGCAGAAGCTGAAGGAAAAGGTTCAGGACTAGGTAAAGAAGTTTTAATTGATTTATTAAAAACTCCTTTTATTAACATTACCTGGAAAGTTGAAAAAGACTTATCTGGCATAATAGAAAATAGCAAAAAGGGGCATGACTATGCTGCTAGAGTATTTGTTATAAAAAAAACTGGGACTACAGCTCTATCAAATAGGGCAGTAAACTATGTATTTTCAAGCAATAATGAAGTAGGAAAAAATTGGCCTAGCCCCTATACTAAAAAGTCAATTGATTACGTATTATCTTCAACAAAAGTCAGCTCTAATGTTTGGGTGACTGTTAAAGCCAATGTTAAAGAGGATTTTATGAAGCTTCATGGAATAGAAGTTTTAGATATATCTGGTGTTGCGATAATGACAGATACAGATAACTCAAAATTAAAAGCAATATCATATTATCAAAATATTTATTTTTCCGCAGAATAAAGAGTTTTTTAATAGTTTTTTTGCTATCATGTAAATATGCATGAAAATTTTTTTCACAAACTTAAAGTTTATTATGAAGACACTGATGCTGGTGGAGTTGTTTATTATGCAAATTATTTAAATTTTCTTGAAAGAGCCCGAACAGAATCTCTAGTTAGCTTAGGTTTTAGTAATAAAAAAATTAAAGATGAATTTGGAGCGTTAATTATAGTTAAATCTTGTAGTATTGATTACAAGAAATCAGCTTATTTAGAAGATGAATTAAGTATTAGATCTTTTGTTAAATCAATTACAAAAACATCATTTTTTATGAACCAATTTATTTCAAGAGGAGAAGATATAATAGTTGAAGCAAAAGTACATTTAGTTTTTGTTAACAACAAAGGTAAACCCATGAGAATACCTGGTTCTCTATTTCAGGACTTTAAGCCTTATTTTTGTGATAGTATTAAAGTCTAGAGTATTTTTTAGCCATTATAAGTAAGCTCATCATTTTTTCTGTGTTAATAACTTTTGTATTAACATTTCGAGGACTTGGATGGTAACTAGGTATTAGAATTTTACCATCAGGTAGATAGTATTTCACACCATGTTTAAAAATTAATTTTTTATTAATTATAAAATTTTTCTTATAAAACTTTATACAATTATCAAATGCAACTTTACCCAATGTAATTATAACTTTTAAATTTTTTAAACTTTGAATTTCATTATCAAAATGATTTGAACAGTTATTTAGTTCTATACCTAAAGGTTTATCATCTGGTGGAACACATTTTAAGATATTGGTGATATATGTACTATTAAGTTTTAAGCCATCTTTTATATGTATTGAGGTAGGTAAATTTGAAATTCCAACTTTACTTAAACAATGAAATAAGAAATCTCCTGATTTATCACCTGTAAATGCTCTGCCAGTTCTTGTTCCACCATGTGCTGCTGGTGCGAGACCAATAATCATTAACTTTGCATTAATATCTCCAAAGCCCGTAACCGGTTTCCCCCAATAAGTTTCTGACATGTGTTGTTTTCTTTTAATAGTTGAGATTTTTTTACTAAATTTTATTAATCTAGGACATTTTTTACATTTAATTATTGAATTATTTAGTTTTTTAAATTTAATACTCATGAATGAAGTTAATTAAAATTATTATATTCTTATTTATATCCTTTAATACACCGTTAGTAGCTATTTCAAATGACGATTTGGAGAATTTACTAAGTGATGGAGGAAAATTAATATTTATAAGACACGCGTATGCCCCAGGTAGTGGAGATCCAGATAACTTTGATTTATCTAGTTGTGCCTCACAAAGAAACTTGAATCAGGATGGTGTTAATCAAGCAAAGAATATTAATAAATTTTTTTTAAAAAATAATGTGGATAGTAATTCAGTTCTATCTAGTGAATGGTGCAGATGCAAGCAAACAGCTAAATATGCCTTTAAAAATTACAAAACTAAAAGCTTTTTAAATTCATTTTTTAGTCAAAAATTTTCCCATAACAAAGCTAAACAGATCAAAGAATTAAAAGAATTTATAAAAAAGTGGGATGGTAAAGGTAACTTAATTTTTGTTACACATTATGTTGTAATTTCTGAAATTTTAAATTTATCTGTTTCATCGGGTGAAATTGTCATAGCAGATAAAGATTTTAATATTTTAGCTAGACAAAAAACTTCTAACAATTAAAGGTATATTTTTTTATAATAAAATATAGAATACTCTAAATGTCATCAAAAAAAGCAATGAAGCTAGCTCAAAAACAAGCTTTTGCTAAGCATCGTAGCAATATCACAAATACTAAATTTGGAGCAAAAAAATTAAATTTTGTTATCAAGACCAACAAGACTAGCGTTATAAATAAAAAGTCTTAACTTTCTTTTTCAAAAATTTCTACATTGCTGCAAGTTGATACTTTTGAAATAGCTTCTTCACCATTAATTACAGTTTTAATATTAATTATGGTGTTATTTTTTTCAAAAACTAGTTGAGTGTAAAATTGAGGGTAACCAATTCTATCTGTAAAGATTAGATTTTTATCCTCATACACAAATCTTTCTAAAGTATTCTCTTTTTTTATACTTAGGTCCGTTCTTTTGTGCTTTTTATATGTTTTGTTATCATAAACATAGTTTCTAACCATTAAAGATTTTTCAAAATCTAGGATGTATTCATTTTTAATAAAACTATCATTCAAATTTTTACATCCTGTCAAAAGCATTATTTCTGAAAAAACTACTGTTTGAAAATTAAGTAAAAATGTTGAAATTATAAAACAATTAATACTAAAGCTATTTTTTTTCATTCTTATCTAAATAAAATAATGCGATTAAAAAAATAATTGTCCATACAAATACTGAAATAGTTTTTATAAATGATGTTTCTGCACTCCAAACATCTAAAAAAAAGGCACCAATTATCATACCCAGTACATAAGTTATAGTTACTATTGTTGTTTTATTCATTTAATTAAATCTTTTTTATAAAGGGAAATTCCATTTTCAATTTTATAATTATAAGAGTCTTTAAAGCTCTCTAATTGCCAGCCACCCAGTCTTGCCTGGATATCAGTTAGATTAGATTTTTTCCATTCATCTGACGTTTCTTCTAATTTCCATATCCTTTTATCTTCATTATTTCTACCACAACCATAACAGTATCCAGTTTGAGGATCTGTTTTACATATGCTTATACAAGGGGAAATAATCATTTTTTTAAATTATTAGTAAATATAATTGAACATTATAATATTTCACAATTATTGTCATTGGACAAATAGAAACTATCCTATATAAAGCCACAAGAATTGTGGGCGAATGGCGGAATTGGTAGACGCGCTGGTCTTAGGAACCAGTATTGAAAGATGTGAAGGTTCGAGTCCTTTTTCGCCTACCAACAAGTTAAAAAATTATGAAAGTTACAGTAGAAAATAAAAAAGGTTTAAATAAAGACATTAAAGTTTTTATAGATAAAAAAACTATGAATTCTTATATGGATGAAAAATATGAAGAAATTAAAAAGACTGTTAACCTAAAAGGTTTTAGACCAGGAAAAGTTCCTAAAGAAATTTTAAAAAGACAATTTGGTCAAGCAATTTTTAGTGAAGTGCTTGATAAAGTTCTTAAAGACACTTCAGTGAAAGCTTTAGAGGAAAATAAAATTAAACCAGCCGGACAACCTAAGCTTGATCTTAAAACTTATGGTGAGGATAAAGATCTAGAATATGTAATGTCAGTAACAGAACTTCCAAAAGTTGAGCTTAAGTCTGTTGAAAATATTAAATATGATGAATATTCAGTTAAAATTGATGCAAATGAAACTGACAAAAGAATTAAAGAAATAGCTAAAAGTCAGAACAATTTTAAAGAAGTTGCAGCCGATGTTAAGGCAGTAGAAGAAAATTTAGTTATTTTTGACTACAAGGCAACAATTGATGGAAAAGATTTTACGGGTGGTGAAGGAAAAAATACACAATTAATTCTAGGTAAGGACTTATTTATTAAGGGCTTTGATAAGCAACTGACTGGTGTAAAGAAAAGTGATGAAAAATCTGTTGATGTCACGCTACCTGAAAATTATCCACAAAAAGAATATGCAAATAAGAAAGCCAATTTTATCTGTAAGATTATAGAAGTAAAAAAATCAGAAGAAGTAAAAATTGACGATGTTTTTGCAAAAAATTTAGGTGCAAAAGATCTTGCTGATTTAAAAGCATTGGTTAGCAAACAAATCAATGATGAGTATAAAAATTCCTTAGATAAATTAGCTAAAACTCAAATCTTGAAGGAAATTGAAAACTTTAAAGTGGATGAAATTCCAGAAAACTTAATCGAAGAAGAAGTCAAAATTTTATCCCAAGGCATGACAGAAGAAGATTCTAAAAAAAGTAGAAAAAATTTTGAAGAGATTGCTAAAAAAAGAATTAAAGTTGGATTAATCTTAAATGAATTTGGTGAACAAAATAAAATCAAAGTAACTGAACAGGAAGTTCAAGCTGAAGTTCAAAAACAGCTTAGAATGATGCCTGGCCAAGAAAAGATGGTTATGGAATTTTACCAAAAAAATCCCTCAGCATTAGCTAGTTTAAGGGGAACTGTGTATGAGGAAAAAATTATCGATCTAATCAAAACTAAAGCGAAACCATCTAAAAAAGAAATTAGTAAAGAAGAAGCAGAAAAAATTTTAAAAGAACATCAAAAACAAGATCATAATCATGAACATGACCACGATCATGACCACGATCATCCTGAGGAAAAAAAAGCTTCAAAATCTACTAAAATTGAAAAAAAACCAGAACCTTCAGCATCTAAAAAACCTTCAGCAAAAAAAGTTAGTAAAAAGTAATCACAAGTTGTATAAGTAAAAGAATCAACTTATGACAACAAACTTATCAGATCAAATGAATACTCTAGTACCAATGGTTGTTGAGCAATCAAATAAAGGTGAGAGAGCTTATGATATTTATTCAAGACTTCTTAAAGAGAGAATTATTTTTTTAGTAGGACCAATAAATGACAACGTCGCATCTTTAGTTACAGCTCAACTTTTGTTTTTAGAGTCCGAAGATCCAAAAAAAGAAATTAATTTATATATTAATAGTCCTGGTGGGTTAGTGACTGCAGGTCTTGGAATTTATGATACCATGCAATACATTAAACCGGATGTTTCAACACTATGTATTGGTCAAGCTGCATCAATGGGTTCATTTTTATTAGCTGCAGGTAAAAAAGGTAAAAGATTTTCTTTACCAAATTCTAGAATTATGGTTCACCAACCTTCTGCCGGTTATCAGGGGCAGGCTACAGATATTGAAATTCATGCTAACGAAGTTATGGACTTAAAGAAAAGACTTAATGAGATTTATTCAAAACATACTGGAAAATCTGTTGATGA
>CAJQTH010000043.1 GCA_905618905.1 uncultured Candidatus Pelagibacter sp.
AGATTTAGAAGATGGTTACATTCATTTTTCAGGTGATGATCAAGTTGTGGGAACTCTTAAAAAATTTTACCAAAACCAAAAAGATTTAATTTTATTAAAGGTAGACACGTTAAAGCTAGATCATTTAGTTTGGGAACAAGCATCAGACGGAACTATGTTTCCACATTTATATTCACCACTAGATATTTCTAGTGTAGTAGATGAGTTTAATATTACTCTAGATGACGAAGGCACTCATGTGTTGCCAAATATTTTTAACTGATCTTTTAAGGGGGTCACCCTTTCGGTAAACTCCAAAAGAGTTCCCCTGTAAGTCAGCGGTTTACGCTAAAATCTATAATAATAGATTTTTTATTTTCTATGGTCTTATTAGGTCTTTGATTATTTAATCACACCAGTTATGTGTCAGGTGGTGATAAGTTCATAATCAACCTCCTTTATTAATATTTAGACAATATCATTTCTAAAAATTGTATTCAAAACATTTATTTTACTTTATGTGAAATAAATCAATTGAATGTAAGTTAGCAAAGTAATACGATTTCGATAATTTAAAAAACTCTCCTTACAGTATTTTTTTCCGTAAAATTTTTACAATTCTTTTTATAATTAATCTTTTGATGCAATTTTATTAACTAGAGGTCTCATAATTGGAGCCAAAGTAAAAGCTGCAAATAAAGCTACTGGAAAAGCAATTAACCAAGAGTTAAAATATCTTTCTAAAAAACCATCACTGATACCAGTGTTTGCTGCAGTAACTACTCCACTAATTATAACACTCATCCCAAATGACATAAAAATCATAAATAAAGTTTGTGAATATTTTTTTGAAATCATAATTAATTATTTCCCAACAAGTTAACCATTAATACACCTATAATAATCAAACCCAAACCAATCATTGAATAAAGATTTGGCATTTGATTAAATCTAATTACACCAACAATTACAGTTGAAATAATTGTTAATCCTGCAAACGAGGCATAGGTAATCCCCATTGGTATATTTTTCATAACCATTGATAAAGCATACATGCATAAAACAATTGTTATGGCCGTGATAATACTTGGTATTAGAAGAGTGAACCCTGCAGCATTTTTTGCAAAACTATTTGATGTGACACCTAAAAAAACAGCTAAAATCAGAAATAAATATGAAGTTGTCATGTTCATTTAATTATCTTAAATGAAATCTTTTCAAAACTATATAACTACTTTAAAACCTTCAAAATCAGGCAATCCTACATATCCGTTAAAATTTGGGGGTCCAAGATATAAATTTCCTTGTAGTGTAGGATTTTTATGAGCTAATTGAAATGAATCAGATTTTGTCCAGTTAATAAAGTCACTCTCGGTATTCCATTCACTATGAAAAATATAAAGAGTGAATTCTTTATTTACCTTACCTTTGAATAAGTTGAATTTCTTAAAGCCTTTCACACCATGAGTCTCTTGTTCACGATTTTTCCAAGCTGTTTCAAATTCATTTTCTTTGCCAGACATAATTTGAAGTCTACTCATTGCTAAATACATAAAACTTTTTTTATTTATTATTTAAAGTTGGGACACTTAAGAAAATCCCAACTCTATTAATTAAGGAGGTTTATCTTACGGTCTATGTGGTAAAAATATACATAAAGCATTACCGTGACAAATAATGCTTTTATTAATATTCTTAATTACCACCAACCCATTACTCTGCCATTACCAGCAATAATTAAGAGACAAGTTAGAACATGAAGCAGAACCCAGAATGTTCTAAAAGCTAATGCTTTCTTAACATCTGTTTGTTTAATAGGTAAAAACTCAGGCTTATCTTCATCATTAATACCAATTGGCATTCCAACTGTTCTAGCCCATATTTTTAACCAACGTCTTTGACCAGTCATATTTTTAACCTTTGTATTATTTATTAATTTTGTAAATATATTTTTTAATTGATTTTAAGAAGTAGTGTAATTTTAGAAAAACTATTTGATGTGACACCTAAAATAACAGCTAATATTAAGAATGTGTATAAAATAGCGAGATTTATTTAATAGCTCTAAATGAAATCCCGCTAAATATATAATTATTTGTTAACTTTTAAAAAGCTCCATAGCTTTACCTAAAAGTTCTTCTGATTTTGCATGGTCACCAGCATCGTGTGCTGCCATACCTTGATCTCTTAGCATTTGTGCTTCTGCAATTTTATCATCTATGCTTTTTGCCATCATCGGGCAAGAACCTGCATAAACAGAACTTGTGAAAAGTACTAAGAATAATGTTATTACTATTTTTTTCATATGTTTCCTTTGTTTGTAATTAAAGTAAATAAGACAATATGAATTTCTCATACTATTAACATAATCATTATTGTCACTTAGTATGTGCAAAATGTCTCAAGAAAATTGATAGGTAGTTATTTAGCTTAAGGTAACAAATTCCTCAGAAGATGTTGGATGTATGGCTGTTGTGTTATCAAAGTCTTTTTTAGTAGCCCCAGCAGTTAAAGCAACAGCTAAACTTTGAATAATTTCAGGACTGTCTTGGCCCAACATATGAATTCCTAAAACTTTATCAGTTTTATCATCAACTAATAGTTTCATTAAAATTTTAGGTTTTTTATCAGCAAAAGTATATTTCATCGGTGAGAATTGAGTTTTAAATGTTTTAACTTTAATTCCTAGTTTTAGAGCTTCTTCACTAGTTATGCCAACGGTAGATAAAGGTGGGTCTGTGAAAACAGTGGAGGGTATATTTTTATGTGAAGCAGATCTTTTATTGTTACCAAATTCAGTATCTGCAAACGCATGACCTTCTCTAATTGCAACAGGAGTTAAGTTGATCCTATCAGTTACGTCACCTATTGCATAAATATGATCAATATTTGATTTTGAAAAATCATCAACAATAATAGCCCCATTTTTTTTCTGCAGAATACCAACCTTATCAAGATTGAGTTGATCAACATTTGGAGATCTTCCTAGGGCTGATAAAACACAGGCTACTTTTATACTGGG
>CAJQTH010000044.1 GCA_905618905.1 uncultured Candidatus Pelagibacter sp.
ATTTTTTTTGTTTTAGCAAAAAGTTGTTAAAGGACTGGATATATTTCGTAGATGAAATCCAAGTTTTGTTGTCCCAATTTTTAATACTTAACATTGCTTAATTTAAAACATTTTAACTTATATTTAAATAAAGTATTAGTTATTGATGTTTGATAAGTTACATATATTTCTTGGCGCAACAGTAGCAGATGCAGCAGCAAGACCGTTGCATTGGGTCTATGATAAAAAAAAACTCAATTCTTATATTAAAGGAAAAAAAAACATTGCTTTCTTTAAACAAAACAGGTCCCCATTCTACTCTATTAAAACTGGCGAAGTTTCTGGATACAATGATGTAGGTCAGGTGATGTTTAAAACATTAACAAAAGCCACTAATCATAATGAGGTTATTCAACTTTTTAAAAAGAATATTGTCAAAAATTTTGGGCCAGGCTCAAAGTACTGGAAAAACCTATCTTTAAGAAAAAAATACAAAAAGATTAAATGGAAAACAGCCATGAAAGGCCCATGGATTCATCAAAATATCCTAGAAACTATTAAAAATATCAAATTAAAAAAAACTATCACGGGTGGTACTAAGGTTAACGAGTCTGATGGATATTGTGCAAGTCTCCCCTTTTATTTTTCAAACAATTCTGACCAAAAAACAAAACAAATTATAAGAACTGTTGCTAATGGTAAAATTAGTGAGCAATTTGCTATGGCAAAACTTAAGATTATTGATTTAGCTGATAAAGGAGACAAAGATCCTGTTAATAGTTTTTTAAGAAAAAATATAAAAAATAAATATTTCAAAAATGTTATTGAAAACATCAAAAAAGTTAAAAAAATAAAGTCAAAACCACACAATTTTGTTGTAAAAAAATTTGGTAAAGCATGTAGCTATCCAGGAACTTTTAATGGTGCAATACATGCAATCATAACCTCTAAAAGTTTTAAAACTGCAGTTGTTAAAACAATTAAAGCTGGTGGATGTAATTGTTCTCGTGCTAATTTTGTAGGTGCTTATTTTGCAGCTTACAAAGGTATAAAAGGTATTCCTCAAGATTGGATTAAAAAAACAAATCCTGCTAAATCTATAACGAAATTAATTGCTTAATTCTTACATAATACTTCAATTAAATATATTCTGCTAAATTGAATATGCTGATAAAGTAGTTGAATGTTATTTCACCAATTATTTGATAAAAACTCAAGTACCTACACTTATTTGATTGCTTCTGCCAAAGGTAGAGAGGCATTAATCATTGATCCTGTACTAGAGAATATTGAGCAATATACTAAACTTCTTAATGAATTAGATTTAAAATTAGTAAAAGTTATAGACACACACATTCATGCCGATCATATAACTGCAGCATCAAAATTAAAAAACAAAACAAATTGTACAACAATAATGGGTGAACATACTCCATCTAATGCAGTTGAAATAAAAGTTAAAGATAATGAGATAATTTATGTCGATAAATTAGAAATAAAGGTAATTTAT
The DNA here is from genome assembly GCA_905618905.1 of uncultured Candidatus Pelagibacter sp. GTDB lineage: Bacteria > Pseudomonadota > Alphaproteobacteria > Pelagibacterales > Pelagibacteraceae > Pelagibacter. The sequence goes on from CAJQTH010000044.1 coordinate 1,490, forward strand.
ACACCTGGACATACTAAAGATAGTTACAGTTTTCTCATGAATGATTATCTCTTTTCAGGAGATACTTTGCTGATTAATGGAACTGGCAGAACTGATTTTCAAGGTGGTAATTCGGAAGACTCCTATAATTCTATTTTTAATAGATTGTTAAAACTTCCTGAGGAAACATTATTATATCCTGCTCATGACTATAATGATCAGAAAGTAAGCACTATTGGTAAAGAAAAAAAGTTTAATCCTAGGCTGCAGGTAGATAGTGTAAGTGAGTATGCTGATATAATGAATAATTTAAATTTATCTAAGCCTAAATTAATGGACATAAATGTTGCAAGCAATATTAAACTTGGAGCTATTTAATTTTTAATATGAATGTATTTATAATTTTATCAATACTTGTAATCGTGATTGGAGTTATCTTGTTGGTGGTCTCTCCATCAGTCCTATTTAAATTGAACTGGGATGAAAAAACAGGAAAAGACAAAATACTCATGTTCTTATTTTATGGTATTTTAGTTTATATAATTAATATTATCTTTTGGATTATCAAATAAACGTTAATAAGCCTTTTATTTGAAATTAGGATTTTATTAATTCGTAGATTTTAGCTTTATCCATTTGGCCAATACTTCTGTGAACTTCTTTATTATTTTTATAAACAACAATAGTGGTCCAATAATCAATACCTAATTGTTTTGCTATATCTTTATCTTTGGTTTGCTCAAAACTTAAAAAAAGAACATTTTTAAATTCTTTTTCAGCTTGATCTAGAATTTTTATCTGTACTTTACAAGTTGTACAGGTTTCATTCCAAGAATTAATAACAACTGTTTTTCCTTCAAGTTGAGCTTTTTGAAAAATTTCATTATTAAAAGTTGTGCTTTTATCGACCGCAAAAGCTTTAATTGTAAATAATGCAAAAATTATAATTAATATTTTTTTCATGTTTTAATCATATGCCTTAAAAGTTTAACTAACAAGATTTTGATTTTATTTTATAACCCCAATCTTTTTTTGTCTTGAAATAATAATTAACCCACTAATAACAATTATTAAAGCTCCTATATAAGTATTAGTTGATGGCACCTCATCAAATAAAAAATATCCATATAATATTCCCCATAAAATAACTGAATATCTAAATGTTGATGTGACAGAAACTAGTGCAATTTTGATTGTTGCTATTGAAAAAATGTAGCCCAATGCTAGAAAAAAAGCAGCAATAAATAAAATAAATATATCCTTTAAGCTAAAATCATAAAATTTATAAATACTTAACAAGCCAAAAAGGGCTGTAACAACAAAACAGGTCATAAATGCAATTTGTAGACTGGGATAATCTTTTTTAAAATTTTTTGTATACATGTCTCTAATCGAAAGCATAATTGCTGCAATTATAGGAAAGATGAAATAATAACTAGTCTCTAATTTTCCAGGATTTATCACTACCACTACACCAATAAAACCCAACAATACTGCACTCCATCTTCTCCATCGAACTTTTTCTCTTAAAAATATTGCACTAAATGCAGTTAATAAAATTGGTGCCATGCTTAGTAAAATATAAACATTTGCAAAAGGTAATATAGCAATACCAATGAAAAAAAATAAAGCAGCTAAAGATTCTAAAATACCTCTCATTCTCAATTCATTTGAAGTAAATATTAATTTAAAATTAATTTCTTTTTTAATATAAAGAAATAATAAAATTAAAAGTAATGTAAAAATACCTCTTATAAAAATGATTTGGTTTAAAACAAATATTTCATCGTAATTTTCATAAATAACTTTTACAAAAGCGTCATTTGTTGCAAATGAGAATTGACATAAAAGCATATAAAATATGCCAATTAGATCATTGTTAACTTTAAATTTATGAAGCATGGGGTTTAATTACAATTTTTTCTATTGGTAATATACAAAAATCAAAAACCAATAAGAAATAAGTCCCACAAATATTGTAGCAATAATACTTCGACTGAAAAAACCAATAATTATAGCGAATCCAGCAGCTAAAATTTTAGGATTACTTTCAAAGTCTAAGGAACCAACGCTATCTAGGAATATTGGTGGAAAGATTATTGCAGGGAAGATAGCAGAAGGCACGTAGGAAAGTATTTTTTTTGTCTTATCGTTTAATACGTCTTCTTTTAGTAAAAAAATCATAGAAAACCTTGTTAGATAAGTGATAATTCCACAATAAATAATTGTCGACCAATGCATTAGTTTTTCTTTAAATTTATTAAGGTTAATAATGTAGCAACCAGTAAAGCAGATAATGCTGCAACAATAATATAGGCCTGAAATGGTATCGCATTATACCCAATAGTTGCAACTATGCCTGAAACCAGCATTACAATAATATTTTTAAATTTTCTAAAATCATTAATCAACAAAGCTAAAAAAGTTAAAGAAATAGTAAAACTTAAACCTAATTCTTCTGGAACAACTGACCCTAAAACTATTCCCAAAACTGTTGAAATTTGCCAAACAGTCCAACAAGTAAAGCCAGCTCCCAATAAGTGGTAATGTTTAAACTCATTTTCTTTATTTTTTTTAAAATAAGTATTTGAAACAGCGAATGCTTGATCAATTAATACGTATGATAAAATAACTTTCCATGACAATTTTAAATGAGACAAATATTCTGAAAAAACTGCACCATATAATAAATGTCTTGAATTAACCGCTCCTACAGATGTTATCGCTACTAAAGGTGAGGCTCCACCAGAGAATAATTGTAATAAAACTATTTGAGAAGCACCACCAAAAATTATAACGGACATTCCAAATGTCATATATGGGCTTAGGCCTAATTCCATACCAATAACACCAAATATAATTCCAAAAGGTACTACGGGTATCATTAGTGGACTTACATCTGCTATTCCCTTGGTAAGGGTTTTTAATCTTTTATTCATTATAATTTAAGTTTTATATTAGAAGCAAACTATATGATCAATATTTATAGGTAGCTTGATTCCAAATTTTTCATCTACCTGATGTTGATGAATATGATGAGAGTGTACAAATACTGGAATTAATTTATCGCTCACAGTTTTAAGTGTGTAAATAAAATTGGTACCTCTAAACTTTCTATCAACAACTTCTAATTTTAAGTTACTTTGATCATCATGTTCTAGGTCCTCTGGTTGTAATAAGAGCTGAACCGCTGATCCTTTTGGGTAGTGCTTAATAAAATTGCCAGTAATCGTTCCTAAGTCAACACTCTCTAAACTATTTTCTCCAGTAACTTTTGCTGGAATTAAAATTCCTCTATTTAAAAATTTTACTACCTCTACCGAATTTGGAAAGTGATATACATTATAAGGATCATCAAATTGTTTTAATTGTTCATCTAAAATTATTCCACATTTTGTGCCTAAATAAAAAGCTTCATAAGAGTCGTGTGTTACAATTATAGTTGTTATTTTATGTTCAGTTAAAATTTGTTTTAATTTAACTTGGATCTCTTCTTTAAAACTTTGATCAACATTTGAAAGTGGTTCATCTAATAATAGTAAATCTGGCTTTGTAACTAATGACCTTGCTAGAGCTGCTCTTTGAGCTTCACCTGCACTGATTTGATGTGGAAACTTATCTTTAATTTTTTCAAGATTTAAGAATTTAATTATTTCCTCAGTAGATATTGTTTGTTTCTTTCTTTTGTTCCTTTCGGCACCAAATTCAATGTTTTTTAAAACATTATAATGTGGGAATAAACAGTTATCCTGAAATGATAACGATATATTTCTATTTTCAGGTTCTACATGTACTTTCTCTGAAGATAGAACTTTATTTTTTAATATAATTTCACCAGATTTAATATTTGTTAAACCAGCAATGGATCTTAGTATTGTAGTTTTTCCAATTCCAGATGGTCCTAATAAACATATAATGTCTCCTTCTTTTTCAATATTAAAAGATACATTGTGAACTTTATTAATTTTGCTTGCTTCAAAAGTTACATCCCTAATTTCTAAAAAATTTTTACTCATAATTAGTCTCTTAAAGTATATCTAGAAGTAATTAAAATAAAAGTACTTGTAATTAATATGAGAAATAAAGATGGTACTGCAGCGGCCTCTAATAGGTCTTGAGATGCATATATATAAGCCGTAGTAGCAAACGTTTCAAAATTAAATGGTCTCATGATAAGTGTAATTGGTAGCTCCTTAATTATTTCAATTGCAATTATTAATCCAATTAACAGAATAGAGTTTCTTAGGTAAGGAAAGTGAATATTTTTAAATGTTTTAAATTTTGAGTAGCCAAGTAAATAGGCACTCTCATCTATTGAATAGTTAATCTTAAGATAGCCAGACTTTATGCCATTGCAGGCTAAAGAGTAAAACCTTACAAAATAAACACTTATAAGTCCCAATATTGAACCAATAAATATAGTTTTGATAGTTTTAAATCCGAAATACTGGACAACAGTATTATCAAACCATGCCACAAAGCTTATAAACGCAACAGCTAAAATTACCCCCGGTATTGCATACCCAGAAATAGAAAATGTAGTTAGCGCTTCTAATAATTTACTTTTTGTAACCCTATTTCCATAGTTTGAAATGAAGGCAAATGTTATCAAGACAGTGCTTGCTAATAAAACTAATATTCCAGTATTAATA
>CAJQTH010000045.1 GCA_905618905.1 uncultured Candidatus Pelagibacter sp.
TAGAAACACCTGTTAATATTAAACAAATTAGAAAGATTATGTAGCATATTGTTAGGAATAATTTTGGGTTTTTTTTAAACTTTATTGAAGTTGATTTTATACCTATTATCTCGTCATCTTTTAAATCTTGATACCCGTATATTGTGTCGAAACCTAGTGTCCAAAATATGGCTCCAAAATAAAAAATAACAGATATGACATTTATTTCACCCTGTATTGCTGTCCAACCTAAAATTAAACCATAATTAAATGTTATACCTAAAAATAATTGAGGCCAGTATGTAAATCTTTTCATTAAAGGATAGGTGAACGCTAGAGGCATAGAGGCTAGAGCAAGCAGTATTGTCAAGTTGTTAAAGTTCATTAAAACTAAAAATGCAAGTAGGCATAAAATCAAAGTATAAAATATTCCTAATTTTACTGAAACTTGATTAGACGCAATAGGCCTATTTTTTGTTCTTGAAACTTTTTTATCAAATTCTTTGTCAGAAATATCATTAACAATACATCCTGCAGAACGCATTAGAACTGATCCTAAAAAAAATAATGCTAAGTATAAGAAATAATCACTTAAGTTTTTTGAAAAATCATAAGCAAGAGTTAGCCCCCACGCACAGGGCCAAAATAATAACATATAGCCAATAGGTCTTTTTAGTCTTGTTAGCTCGACAAAGAGATTTAATTGTTTCATAATAATTTACTTGTAAATAACAAAGGCTAGTTTCATAATCAAATTGATTCGTATGAATATAGATTACACCGTTACAGCATTGATGTTTCCAGCCATTCCTTTATTGATGAGCGTATATAGCAACAGATTTCACTCACTAAGTAAACTTATTAGGCAACTTCATGACGAGCACGTATATGAAAGTCACATTCCACCAGAGTGGAAAAAACAGTTTATAAATTTAAGTGGAAGAATTGTTCTTTTAAAGTGGACCATTATGTTTGCTGCATTTGGTTTCTTATTCAATATGTTGACTGTGTTTGCACTTTACTTAAATGAAGTTTTTGCTGCAAGAATAATCTTTGGATCATGCTGTTTATCGATGATGATTTCAATTATTGTTTTTATGAGAGAAATTCAAGTATCAACAAACGCATTAAAGCTGCACATGTCTGATATGGATGTTGGTTTAGATTAATTAGGAATAATAACTGCAGGACCAGTTAACAGTCTTGCTTCTAATTCTTCATGCGCTTTTTTAGCATCATCAAGTGAATATCTTTTTGAAATTTCAACTTTAAATTTTCCTGACAAAATCGCATCAAAAACTTTTTTAGCAGACTCAACTAATTCTTCTCTAGTCATTGTGTAATGAGCGATTGAAGGACGAGTAAAAAATAATCCTTTTGCATTAATATGTTTTTTAACATCTATAGTATCAACGTAACCTGATGCGTTACCAAAAGCGACCATCATGCCTCTAACTTTTAGTGTTTCAATCGATCCCTCAAATGTTTTAATACCAACACCATCATAGACAACATCAACTCCATTTTTACCTGCAATTTTTTCTACCTCTTCAACAAAATTTGTATCCGTATAGTTTATTACATGATGACAGCCATTTTTTTTAGCAACAGCTTCTTTTTCCTTAGAGCCAACAGTTCCAATAACTTCAGCTCCTAATGCATTAGCCCACTGACATAATATTTGGCCAACACCACCAGCTGCCGCATGGTATAAAACTTTATCACCTTTTTTAATTGGGTAAGCTCTGTGTAATAAGTATTCAGTAGTTATTCCTTTAAGCATAATACAAGAAGCAATTTCATCTGAGATACCTTCTGGAACTAAAACTAGTTTTTCTTGAGGAAATAATTGTTTTTCTGAATAACTTCCAATGGGCATTGAAGAGTGAGCCACTCTATCGCCAACTTTAAACAGATCAACTTCAGAACCAACTTCTTCAATTATTCCACATGCTTCTAAACCAATTCCACTTGGTAGAGGAATAGGGTACAAACCTGTTCGGTGATAAACATCGATATAGTTAAGACCAATTGATAAGTTTTTTATTAAAACTTCTTTTGGACCTGGTTTACCGATTTCAATATCCTTAACCTCCAATACTTCAGGGCCACCAAATTTTTCTATTTTAATAGTTTTCATTATTTTACAAATGTATCATTATGATAATCTTGAACTGCTTGCAAGATCTCTGCTTTAGTATTCATTACAAATGGACCTCCTCTAGCAATAGGTTCGCCAATAGGTTTTCCAGATATCAATAAAAACTTAGCTTTAGTTAAGCTAGAGACTTTTAATTTTTCACCTCTAGTTAGGATAATTAAAGTAGAATCTTTAACGGCATCATGATCCTGATCACCAACTTTAATTTCACCTTCAACTAAATATATTAATGAATTGTGAGTTGAGGGAAGATCGAAATTAAATTCTTTTCCTTTTTCAAGCTCTACATCAAAATAAACAGGTTCAACATTGTGACCTTTAACAGGTCCTTCTGCATCTTCAAATTTTCCAGCAATCACTTTGACAGTTTTATCGTCGTCTTTATGAGTGCTCATTTTGTCTGCATCAATATAAATGTACTCTGGTTTAGTCATTTTCAATTTAGCAGGCATGTTTACCCATAATTGAAAGCCATGAAGCTTACCTTCTTTCATTGCTGGCATTTCTGAATGAATGATGCCACTCCCAGTTTTCATCCACTGCACATCTCCAGCAGTCATTATTCCTTCTCCTCCTGTACTGTCTTTATGTTCAAAATCACCAGCAAGCATATATGTTACTGTTTCAATCCCTCTGTGAGGGTGAGGAGGGAAGCCTCCAATGTAATCATCTTTATTTTCAGAACCAAATTCATCCAACATCAAAAAGGGATCATGGTAATCAATAAGGTGAGTTCCAATACTTCTTTTTAATTTAACACCAGCACCATCTGATGCTGCAACTGGTTCTATTATTTTTTCTACTTCAATTTGATTCATGATTATGTCCGATTACCTTTAATTAAAAAATAAACTCCACCAATTAAAAGAAATATTTGTTCACTGGTAAATAGTTTTGTTGTGAAGAACCAGTCTTTGTGAGCAAAGATCAGTATAGTTATCATCAAGATAGTTATGTTTAGTCCCGATAGTCTTGTGAGCATATTTCCAAAAGGATTTTTAATAAAACCACTTATTATTAGCACCAATCCGGTCAACAGTTCTGACAAGGCAACAGTTGATGCTAACATAGGTGACAGACCAAAATATTCAATTAATCCTTGAGGAGGTAGTGGGAATTTTTTTGCACCATGAATAATAAAAGCTATCCCTATTCCAAATCTAAAAATTAAAGAGGCTAACCCATCTATGTTTGAAAAAAAATTATTAACTTTATTATTTAAATTCTGCATTTTATCCTTTATTTTTTATTATGTGATCCATCACAAAATGGTTGATTGTTAGTTTGTTTACAAGCACAAAAAAACATTTTTTTAGTTTCTTCAGCCTTGTATGCCAGAGGTGTAAAATCTGTACCTTTATGTGATCCATCACAAAAAGGTTGCTTTGCACTTTTTCCACATGAACACCAATAATAAGATTTATCTTTTTCAACTTCAACAGCGATTGCACTTTCGCCTGCTTTTTTTCCATTATTCATATTTACCCTTTCAATTTGTTTGACTTGTACATAGTGCCTTGTTATGAATAATGCAATAACGCATAATAATCATACTAGTATATAAAAACATACCATGAAAAACTTAATAGATTGTCCAGCAGAAAGAGCAGTTTACTTTCTTGGAGGTAAATGGAAAATTAGAATTTTGTTTAGTTTACTCCAAAGTAAAAAAATTAGATTTGGTGAGCTTAAAAAAGGATTGAAAACCATTACACAACAAATGTTATCCAAGCAGCTAAAGGAATTAGAAGGAGATGGAATAGTTAATAGAAAAGTTATTCAAATAATGCCTCCAAAAGTTGAGTATTCACTAACTGAATTTGGCTTTTCGGTTATGCCTATCTTAAGATCTTTTTCAGAGTGGAATAAAAGAAATACAAAAATTGAAAATATAAATTTATGTCTCAAAGGTTAAAACTTAACTTCCCCAAACGTAGATTGAAGCAAATAAAAATAACCAGACTACATCAACAAAATGCCAGTACCACGCAGCTGCTTCGAAGCCAAAAAATTCTCCTTTTTTATACTTACCAGTCTTACCTCTCCACCAGCATACTGCTAAAAATATAGTTCCTACGACAACATGAAACCCGTGAAAACCCGTTGCCATATAAAATACAGCACCATATATATTTCCTGAAAAATCAAAACTTGCATGGTGATATTCATAAATCTGCAATAAAGA
>CAJQTH010000046.1 GCA_905618905.1 uncultured Candidatus Pelagibacter sp.
CAGATCAATAAACAAGCAGGACTGGATGCAATCCACGTAACTATTGTTTACCACGAAGATTTTGATGAGCTAAAAACGGTATTAAAAAACTGGGAAAATCACTTTTCAGAAAATTCTGACTTAATTTTTCACGGTAAAAGTTTTAAAGATATTGAGAAAGCTAAATCTGAAAATAAAACTGCAGTTTTTTTTGGTTTTCAAAATTGCTCACCTATAGAAGACGATATTGGATTAGTTGAAAAAGTTTACGATTTAGGATGCAGATTTATGCAGCTTACCTATAACAATCAGTCCTTACTAGCGACAGGATGTTATGAAGCAATTGATAGTGGAGTTACTAATTTTGGCAGAGAGGTGATTAAAGAAATGAATAGACTAGGTCTAGTAATAGACATGTCTCATTCAGCAGAAAAAAGTACAATTGATGCAATTGAGATAAGTGAAAAACCAATTGCAATAACTCATGCTAACCCTTCATTTTGGCATCCAGCTAAGAGAAACAAATCAAACGAACTACTAAAAATTTTATCCAAACATAAAGGAATGTTAGGTCTGTCTTTATATCCCCATCATTTAAAAGATGGAACAGATTGTTCTTTAGAAAGTTTTTGTGAAATGACAGCCAAGACAGCTGAGATTATGGGAGTTGAAAAAATAGGAATTGGTTCAGATCTTTGTCTAAACCAACCAGATACTATTGTTGAGTGGATGAGAAATGGTACTTGGACTAAAAGTAAAAATTATGGAGAAGGATCAAAAAAGAAACCAGGTTTTCCAAAACAACCTGATTGGTTTTTAGATGCAAGAGGCTTTGAAAACTTAGAGTCAGGACTTAAGAAAGTTGGTTTTTCAGAAAGTGAAGTTAAGGGAATTATTGGAAACAACTGGTACAATTTTTACAAAGAAATGAACCAATGAATATCTCATTAAGAGACCCCAATTTAGTAATGAAATTATCAAGACTAGGGTCTTTTCATCAATCTAAACTTTCATTTTTAAGAAGTTTTTTAAAAGAGTTTAAGGATTGGGATTATAAAAGAGATTTATTTGAATTAAACGAACATGGTTATGGCACAGCAGTTTATTCATTTAAGAAAAAAAATAGAGTGTATTCATTAATTTGTTTTGCAAATGAATTGAATGAAAATGAAAGATCAGACAGGGTTATAGCTACTAAATGGGATGCAGCCTTTACACTTTTTGATGGTGTTCCAAAAAAACAAGATATTGAAAGATTAAAAAACGAAGTCCCAAAACAAGAATTTGGTAGACTTTCATATAAAGAGTTAACCCTTTCAAGGGCTAACAAATCAGTTAGAGTTTTCAATCATGTAGTTGAATGTTTAAGTGAAGGTAAGCAGCCTGATAACGATTTACTATCTAGTGTTGGTTATTTATATAGAACCACAGCAGTTTATGGATCAGGTAAATTTGGCTTAGCAGATAGGTTTAGAATTAAGGACCGAGAAGAAATATATGGCCCTTTTAGATTGGAAATGATGCTGGTTTATTTGGTTAGGCAATTTACTTTTGATCAGGTTAATCATGTTGCAAAAAGCAAGAATCCAAAAAAAGCTGTAAACCTTGATATAAATATTTGTAAAAGCTTAGGAATAGGAAATTCTACGGGTCTAGGAATGGCACCATTTATTGTTAACCACCCAACTCTTTTAAATAATTGGATTTCAGCAAGAGAAATTTCTTTAAAAAAAATAAGAGAGATAAGAAAAATATCAGAGAAAGATAAAAATTTATTTTTAAAATGTTTAAAAAAATCAATAAAGAATATCACTTCTTGGAATACAGAAAGCAAATATCAAATAAATAAAATTAGATCTTTATTAAAAGATCTTAATGAATTTATTGTCTACTTAGATAATGATTTTAATTTTGAACAAAATTATGCTTTTAATGAATTGTATCTTTATTTGGAAAAAGAATATTGTGAAGAATGCATTGAATATGTTGTCTCAATGATGATGGAACCATATGATGATATAACGTCACCTTTAATTAAAGAAATGAGTTCTGAAGAAGAAAAATATTTTAATATTCCAACTGAGAGAACCGTAGAAGATTTAAAGCTGATTTTAGAAAAAAAATATCCTGATATCTTAACGATAGATTTTACTAAAGATGAAAATAATTTAAATTTTTGGTTTATCTCAAAAAATAAAGAAGAGCCAAGGTTAGCAAGTAGATTTGATGAAGTAGGTGCTGAGTTAGAACAACCTCTAGCAATAGCAAGAGACATTAAAAAACTTTATGAATTGTTATCAGTTACTAAAAATAGCTGGACCATTGCTAAATTTTTATCAACTAATAATGAATTAAGACACGTTGTTAGAAGAGCGTTTATAGTGGAGAAATTTCCTTATTCTGAAATACAAGATAATACCATTGGCCAAAAAATAATGCCTATTGATATGCTGAGATTAAAATTATCTTTTTTTGGAGCTTTAAAATTTGATCCACGTTCCGATAAATGGTTAAGAATATGCATGTTCCAAGGAGCACCCTTACCAGAGCAATTAAAAAACTATGATGAACATTGGGTTTACAATTAATCAACATGAGATCATTAAGTGAAATAGATACAGTTTCTAAAAGATCAAGTAGGGCTGCAGGATATTCATGGGGTATAGCAGAAGAGATTGGAAAAAATATAAGACTACTCGAGATTTTTAGCTTACCTGGAATTAAAAACTTAAATAGTTTTTTTAAGAACAAAAAAGAATTAAGGTTAGAGAATATCAGCATCATAAAACAAGACAATGAGGCCAATAAAAATGAATATTGTCCAATAATTGCAGGGGTAAATTTTTTAGATCAGATTAAAACTTTAGAAACTTTAAATGAGATAACGTTTAAAAAAGTCTCATATCCATTACTTTTCTTACCATTTGTAAGTAGGGCAGCAGAGGTGATTGGTAAAAGAATATTCTTAAAAATGGATGACAGAGAGTTTTTATTAAACTTTAATAATAATATTTATTCTAATTACACTAAAAACGAAATTATCAAATCTGCTGAAAATATTTACTTAAAAGTTTTAGAAAATAGAGACTTGTTTGAAGAAAAAGAATGGAATGAACTCTATAAGCTTTCAGAAGAAACTTTTGTTGAAGAAAATGAAAGTCTAAAACAAGCTGGAGCAGGCGCTGGCCTTACTGACAATGACTAAAGACTTTGATGATCAAACTAGTAATGATGAAGAAGTTCTTCAATTAGATGATTTTTGCGAAGAGTGTAAAAAAGAAGACCCAAGTGTTTCTCAAAATTTAATTTTAACAGGATTTAAAACCTGTAATTCTTGTAAACTTTCAAAAACTATATTTCCAATTTAACTAATATTGCTTATAGGCAGTGCATTCATTTTACTCATCACAAACGATATTGAAAGAAAAGCAATTATTAAAAAAGCTAAAAAGACTATTCCAAATGATTTAAAATTAGACTTTAGATTTAAAACTTGTTTTGTTGAAATAATTAATCCTGCAAATATCCAGAATTGAGTTAGAAATATTATTGGGATCATTAAATCTGGTGTTACAGCAAAAAATCTTAAAAGTCCTGGTGCATGAGCAAACCCTACGGCTGTTAAAACTTTTTTAAATGGAACTTTAGTTTCTTTATCAGGAAATAATTTTACACCGATCACATAAATAAACAGTCCCCATACAAACCAAGTAAGAATGGCAGTTAAGCCAGACATTGCAACGGCAGTTTTAATAACAGTATTTGCAGCAACTGCACCAGCAATACCATCTAATATCATGATAAGGCCTGCAAAATATATTGCAGCTTCACCAAAGTTCTTATTATCTTTGTAGAGAGTTTTATCTAATTTAATAGAACGAACAATTATATTTAAAAATTGACCAAACATTATTTATTTTTTTTTCTATTCTTTTGTGCTTTGTAAGAAACAAATAGTGGAAAGAGTATTAAAGCAATTACTATTATTATGCAAATTGCGATTAGGAATGATTTTGTCATTATTAGTGGGGGAGAATTAACCTCCCCCAAATAATTAATTTAACCTTTAACGACTTCTCTTGTATTTGCGTTATAAGATTCTGTAAATGGAATATCCACTACCACAGCATCGACAGGCGTCCCTGGAGTATCAGAATATTCTGCAGGTAAGTGAACTTTATATTTAGTTCCAGCTTTTCCTTTTGGGAAACCATTAGCATTTAATGTTCCATCAAATGGTACATATCCCATTGCAATATTTTGACCTTTTTCAGGATGATACCAAGGTGAAGTAATAAACCCAACTGGATCACCACCATTCTCAGGTGATACTAACCAGAAGTCTGGAGCATATTCTTCAATTGGTTTTCCACCCATTTCAAGTCCAACTAGTTGAAGTTTATAAGGTTTTTTTCCATCCTTAATTTCAGCACCCATTTTCTCTAATGCAGCTTTTCCAACATAATCAGCTTTTTTATTCCACTCACCTTTACCAGCTAATGAAACTTGGTAACCAAGGTTACACTGAAAAGGATTGTGTTGATGATCCATATCCTGACCCCAAGAAAGAATTCCAGCTTGAATTCTTCTATGGTGAGCAGGAGCTATAACCATTAAGCTATGTTTTTTACCAGCTTCAAGAACAGCATTCCACATATCATCAGCATATTTAGTTGCTTCTCTTAAGTAAATTTCATAACCAGCTTCACCCGAGAAACCAGATTGTGAAATTACACAACTTCTTCCACCAACTTTAACTTCAGCTAATCCATAGAAAGGCATATTGTCGAAATCAACTTGATCTCCACAAAGATCTTTCATCAAAGCTTTTGATTTAGGTCCTTGAATTTGTACCGGACAAACATCAATCTCTTCAATAGTACAATCAAATCTTCCATCAGCATTAACACCTTGAAGATACATACCAATATCAGAGTCTGATAATGAGAACCAAAATTCATCTTTAGAAATTCTAAGAAGAATAGGATCATTTAAAACTCCACCATATGCATTACAAAGAATTACATATCTTGCTCTCATAGGTGAGATTTTAGTTGCATCTCTAGTTATTACGTAGTCTGTAAACTTTTCTGCATCGGGACCTTTAACTCTAATTTGTCTTTCAACAGCAACGTTCCACATAGTAACGTGATTTTTAATTGCTTCATACTCTACCATCGCTCCACCATCTTCAGGTTTTACATAACCACGAGGGTGATAAATACGATTGTAAACAGTTGCTCTCCAACAACCAGCTTCCATTGATAGATGCCAGTATGGAGATTTTCTTACTCTTGTTGAAATTAACATTTCAACTTTTGTAGGCCCACTCTGTCTTAAGTTATATGGTACTTCACGATCTGATTGATCAACTGAAGTCACATGATTTAGTTTAGTATAGTCAAATTCATTAGACATAACCGTTCTCCTTCAACCACTTGTTAGTTTCCTTCAAGCCGCCGAATGTATAAATGTGGAAGTTGCCAGTAAACTCTTTCACTTTCCCAATCAATTCATTAGGGTCTTTAGGTTTCAATAAATCTAATGCCTTACTAAAATTAGACTTAAGAAAATTAATGGAATTTTTCGCCCCAACAATATTAGCAAATTTTATTAAGCTAGTTATTTTCATTGGCCCAGTAATTCCTACATGCACTGGTACTGACTGCTTAGAAATGAAATCTATGATAGGTTGACTCTCTAGTAACCACTGGGTCACTATATAGTCGGCGTAAGGTTTTTTATCTATCATAGCTTTTTCTAATTTTGTATCGGACATATCCTGACTTCCTTCTGGATGTCCTGCTATTCCTATTTTAATTCCGTCAAAAAATCCTGTCTCTAAAATTTGAATTGAACTATCAAATTTTCCAATTGGATCTCTACTACCACCAATTACTAAAGCTTGTTTTGTACCCACATCTTTACATCTTGAAATATAATCTTTAAGTTGAGCCTCATCATTAATTGATCTAGCTGGAAAATGTGGAACAGGATTAAATCCTTTTTTTACTAACTCAGCTGATTGGTTAGCTGTCTCTTTATAGTCTCCACCAGGAAGCATAGTTATATAAACATCCTTAATGGGAGGTAAAGTATCTAGGTCTGTGTGAGGTCCAACCTCAAGTGAAAAATCCATTTTTCCCGATGATTATCTTTTTTGTAAATGCTGTCAAAGAAATTCAGCCTGTGGACAAAAATAATTGTTGCCAAAAATTTTGCTGGTGATATTTTTTTTTAATGTCTAAAGATCCTAAAAATCTTGAACTTTCAAAGATCTTGGATTTGGAGAAGATTAGAGTGGTTGGGAACCCTATCGAGAAAGCCCATGGCTTACCAAACGAGTGCTATACCATCTCTGACTATCTAACGATCGAAAGAGAGAGGATTTTCAAGGATAAATGGACAGTAATTGGCGTTGGAAGTTCTGTGCCAAATATAGGAGATGCTCAACCTTATAACTTACTAGGTATCCCTCTTATCACCCTAAGAGACAAAGAGAAAAAAATAAGAGTATTTCATAATGTCTGTAGCCATAGAGGCTTCAAGCTTTTAGATGAGCCTTGTACTTTGAAAAATGTCTTAAGATGTCCATATCATTCATGGTCCTACGATTTTGATGGAAAGTTGGTCGCGACACCTCATATTGGAGGCTTGAATATTCATGAGACAGAAAAATTCGATAAATCATCAAGTAATTTGAAGGAAGTTAGAACTAAAGTTTGGATGGACATAATATTTATCAATATAAATGGTAATGAATTAGAGTTTGATGAGTATATCAAGCCTCTTGAGGAAAGATGGTCAAAATTCATATCTAAGAAAGATCAAAAACTACTTAAGCACTCAAAAGATCATGGGTATTTCAGTCTTGATGTTAAATGTAATTGGAAGTTTGCAATAGAGAATTATTGTGAAAGTTATCATTTGCCTTGGATTCATCCTGAATTAAATAAAGTTTCAAATATTAGCGACCATTACCATATTCAAGGTTTACCAAATAGATTTGCTGGCCAAGGTACAAATAAATACGACCAACCTGTTAAAGGAAATCAAAGTTTTAATAATTTTCCAAATTGGCCAACAGAACTGTCTAAAAAAGCTGAGTATATTGCTTTATTTCCAAACGTAATGATTGGTCTTCATATAGATCATTTTTATGTTTTTTGGTTAGAACCTAAGTCTATTAGTGAAACTAAAGAACATTTAATGATGTATTATGTAGGTGATGATAGTGCGAATGGAACTGAGTTTACTGAGATGAGAAAAAAAAATGCAGAATTTTGGAAAGAAGTTATGTCAGAAGATATAAAAGCTATTGAAGGCATGCAGGAAGGTAGAAATTCACCAGCATATAATGGTGGAAATTTTTCACCAATAATGGATAACCCTACACATGAATTTCATAAATGGATTGCAACAAACTTAATTTAAAATGAAAATAATATTAATCATGGGTCTTCCAGGATCTGGCAAAACAACTTTAGCAAATGAAATTGCCCCATCACTAAATGCTAAAAGACTTAATGCTGATGAAGTTAGAAAAGAAGCTAATGATTGGGATTTTTCAGAAGAAGGTAGAATAAGACAAGCCAAAAGAATGGCAGATTTTGCAAAAAAATTAAAAGATGATGGAAATTATGTTATTGCAGACTTTGTTTGCCCAACGCCTGAAGCAAGAAATTTATTTCCCGCAGATTATATAGTTTGGGTAAATACAATAAAAGAGGGACGTTTTGACGATACTAACAAGATGTTTGTTAAACCTGAAAAATTTGACTGTCAGGTTACAACTCAAGATGCTAAACATTGGGCACCAATAATAGTAAAGGAGATAAAATAATGACATACGAATGGGATAATAAAAAACCGACAGCACAAATGCTTGGCAGATGGCAACCATTTCATGATGGTCATTATGCTTTATTTCAGGAAATTGCTAAAAAAACAGGTCAAGTATGTATTCAAATTAGAGACGTTCAAGGTGTTGATGACAATCCATTTGATTTTGAAACAGTTAAGAAAAATATTGAAGAAAAGTTAAACCCAGAATTTGAAGGCAGATTTAAAGTAATGATGGTTCCCAATATTACTAATATTTGTTACGGAAGAGGGGTTGGCTATAAAATAGAAGAAGTCGTTTTATCTGAGGAAATTCAACAAATCTCAGCAACAAAAATTAGAGCTAAAATGAGAGAAGATGGCAAACTTAAGTAATATTAAAGTTAAACTTTTAAATAAAGATATTGCTTCAATCACCATTAATGAGCCAAAAACATATAACACACTTTCATTTAAAAATTTAGAAGATTTAATTAAAGCCTTTAAAAAATTAGATGAAGACAAAAATATTAAGGTAATAATTATTGAAGGGTCTGGAAAAGGTTTTAGTGCGGGTCACAATTTAAAAGAAGTAAGTGGATTAAAGAAAAGAGATAAATATCAAAAACTTTTCAATCTTTGCTCAAAATTAATGCTTCAAATAGTTGAAGGAAAAAAGCCAGTTATTGCAAAGGTTCATGGGGCAGCATTTGCTGCAGGATGTCAATTAGTTGCGAGCTGTGATCTTGCTTACAGTTCTAATGATGCAATTTTTGCAACACCAGGAGTAAATATAGGCTTATTTTGTAGTACACCAATGGTAGCAATTAGCAGAAAAGTTAATAGAAAAAGATTAATGCAGATGCTCTTAACTGGTGAACCTATTAAGGCAAATTATGCAAAAGAAATTGGTTTAATTAATGATCATTTTTCTAAATCAAAATTAAATAATGAAGTATTAAAAGTTGCTAAAACTATTGCTTCAAAATCAAGTTTTACAATTAAAATCGGCAAACAAACTTTTTATAATCAATTAGAAATGCCATTGAGAAAAGCTTATGCATACACAAGTAAAATGATGACTAAAAATATGATGGCAATGGATGCAAAAGAGGGAATATCTGCATTTTTACAAAAAAGAAAACCTAAATGGAAAAACAAATAGTAGACGATAAAATTAAAGAACTATTTATTAGCTCAAGGGTAATAGCTTTAGTTGGGGCAAGTAAAAAAAAAGAAAAAGACTCAAATATAGTAATGAAATTCTTACAAAAATCTGGTTATAAAGTCATTCCTGTAAACCCAACATGTGTAAATGAAACAATACATGGGGAAAGAGTTTATGGAACCCTATTAGATATAAAAGAAAAAGTAGACATAGTTGATGTTTTTAGACCAAGCGAAGAGACTATAGATATAGCCAATCAAACTAAAGAAATTGGGGCACATGTTTTGTGGCTACAACTAAATATTGAAAATGATAAGGCTAAAGAAATCGCCACAAAAAATAAAATTTATTATATTGCTAACAAATGCACTAAAATTGAATTTCAAAAATTATTTGGAGTAATTTAGAAAATATTTCTATTAAACTAATGATTAATATTTTGAGGATAAACTTAGTTTTTTCAGTTTTACAGGGCTAGTTTTTTACTACCCAAGCTCGATGATAAAAATCATCTATATTTTTTTGAATTAATCCCTTGGCAAATTGAGTGGCTTCTTTCTCTTCAAAAGGACCATGTTTCTTTTCGGTATTTTTTAATATTGTTTTAATTTCGTTAGGATCTGTATGCTCACCTTCAAGTACGTAAAAATTTTTCATGGCTTTCTTATAGAACTAGTTTAAAAATACACAAATGAAAAAAATATTTCTTATATATGGTCATTATAATGACAAATCTTTTAATGCAGCAATAAGAGATACTTTTATCAAAACTGTAGAAGAAAATGGCAATAAAGTTGATGCTGTTGATCTTTATAAAGAAAAATTTGATCCAGTTTTTGCTGGTGAGGAACCAGGCGAAGATGTTTTAAGTCATCGTAAAAGAATAGAAGAATGTGATATAATTGTTCTAATTGCACCGATTTGGAATTTTAGAATGCCAGCAATAGTCGAGGGATGGATAGATAAAGTTTTAGCACCACCTTGGGCGTTTACGTTTAAGCAATTATGGGGAAACTACGGTTATCCAATTGGCAACTTGCATAAAAAAAAAGCGATTATATTTTGTACATATGGATCTCCAAGATTAGCAATCACAACATTTTTCTTAAATTTACCAATTAGAAGGTTAAAAAGAGGTGTGTTTCATATGTGTGGCATTTATAATATTGTCTACAGAAGATACTTTGCTGTACCGTTTGTAAGTGATGAAAAAAGAAAACAATTTTTGGAAGACGTCAAAAATACAGCACTTAATATATAGGGTAATTTTAATTACTTTATTAAACTCATCAATATCTTATGCAGAATTAGTAAAGCCTAACAATGGGATCGAACCCTTTCTAGTTGTCCAAATTCAATTAAGAAGCCTAAAACAGAATGACAACCCTAAAAAAGATAATGGAATTGAACAAACCTGGGAATTTGCACATCCAAGTAATCGAAAAAATACAGGTCCTTTAGATAGGTTTAAAACTATGATTAAGGGTAAGTCCTATGGAATGCTTCTTAACCACCTAGATCATAAAGTTGTTGAGATAAAAACAACGGATTTAACGGCTCTTTTTGAAGTAACAGTTCTTGATAAGAATAAGGCCTATTATAAATTCAATTGGACTGTTGAAAAATACACTGCAGAAGGTTCGCTGAAAGGTTGTTGGTTGACCACAATGGTCACAGCCCCAATGCCACTTGGATCCTCAATTTAATTTAATAACTAAACGAATTTTGTTTCGTAAATTATAAAAATTTAGTAGGAATCGCATTAATGAAATCTAAAGCAAAAGTTGTAGTAGTTGGCGGTGGTGTAGTAGGGGTAAGTGCTCTTTATCATTTAGCAAAAAAAGGTTTATCAGATGTTGTTCTTGTCGAGAGAAAAGAATTAACTTCAGGATCAACTTGGCATGCAGCAGGTCTGCTTCCATTATTCAATATGAGTTATTCAGTTGGACAACTTCACAAGTATGCAGTTGATCTTTATAAAAAATTAGAAGAAGAGACTGGACAGAATGTTGGTTTCAGTGTTGTGTCAAATATTCGTTTAGCAAGCACTAAAGATCGAATGGATGAGTATCATCAGTATGCAGGTGTTGCACAAACTATAGGTGTTGATGTAAAATTTTTAACGCCAGATCAAGTAAAAGAAATTTGGCCTCTATGTCGTACAGATGATTTACTTGGAGCAATCCAACACCCAGAAGATGGTTATATTCAGCCTGCTGATTTAACTCAAGCAATGGCTACAGGTGCAAGAAATATGGGTGCAGAAATTTATAGAAACACAGCTGTAGTTGGAATTAAACAAACTAAAGATGGATGGGTTGTTGAAACTGACAAAGGATCGATTGAATGTGAACATGTAATTTCTTGTTCAGGAAACTTTGCAAGACAAACTGGAAAAATGGTTGGTTTAGATATTCCTGCTATACCTGTTGAGCATCAATATATTGTTACAGAAGCACACCCAGATATTTTAAAGAGAAAAAAAGAAGGCTTACCAGAGATGGGAGTTTTAAGAGATAGTGATAGCAGATGGTACATGAGAGAAGAAGCAGGTGGTTTAATTTTAGGACCTTATGAAGATGGTGCTCCAGCTTGTTATGTTGATGGACCATCAAAAGATTCTGAGTATGAATTATTTCAAGAAGATTTAGATAGACTGGCTCCACATATTGAAGGTGCGATTCATCGAGTTCCAGCCTTTGGAGAAGTAGGTGTTAAAAAAGTTTATAATGGTGCAATTTGTTACACACCAGATGGAAATCCTATTGTTGGTCCAGCTTGGGGACTTAAAAATTTTTGGATTAATGAAGGACATAGTTTTGGTATTACTGCAGCAGGTGGTGCAGGTTGGCAACTTGCTGAATGGATTGTAGATGGAGAACCAACGGTTGATATGCTTGGTGTTGATCCAAGAAGATTTGGTGACTATGCAACAAAATCATACTTAAAAGAAAAGAATGAAGAAGCTTACAATCATGTATTTAAAGTTCATTATCCTGATGAAGAAAGAGGTGCTGCTAGAGAATTAAGAACATCACCTTGTTATGACAGAATGAAGGATTTAGGTGCTGTATTTGGACAAAAATTTGGTTGGGAGAGACCAAACTTCTTTGCAACAGATGGAATGGAGCAAAAAGATGATTGGTCTTTTAGAAGGTCCAAGTGGTTTGAAGCAATAAAAAAAGAATGTAAAAATGTAAAAGAAAATGTGGGTCTTTTAGATATGACTGCATTTGCAAAGTGTAGAATTAAAGGTTCTGGTGCAGAAGAGTTTTTAGATTATTTAGTAGCTAACAAACTTCCAAAAAAAATTGGAAGAATTGGTTTATGTCATGCCCTTAATACTAAGGGAGGAGTTCATTCTGAATTTACAATAATGAGAGAAGCGTCAGATAGTTTCTATTTAGTTTCTGCGGGAGCAAATCAAAGGTTAGACCATGATTGGATTCAAAAATGGATGCCAACAGATGGGACAGTTCAATTTGAAAATCTAACTAATAGTATGGGTGTACTTGTTGTGTCTGGTCCAAAGGCTAGAGAATTAATGACAAGAGTATCAAGAGACGACTTCTCAAAAGAAAACTTTAAATGGTTAAGCGCTAAAAATGTAAACGTTGGAAACGCTCCAGTAAATGCTATGAGAGTAAACTTTGTTGGTGAATTAGGATGGGAGCTTCATCACCCAATTGAATATCAAAATCATATATTTGATAAATTGATGGAAGCTGGCAAAGATTTAGGTATTAAGCCATATGGGATTAGAGCAATGAATAGTTTGAGACTTGAAAAATCTTATAAACTTGTTGGAACAGAATTATCAATTGAATATTCACCGTACGAATCTGGATTAGATAGATTTATACATCCTAATAAAGGAAACTTTATTGGCCTGGACGCACTTAATAGATGGAGAGAAAAAGGTTTTTCAAATAAATTAGTAACAATGGAAATTCATAACGTTGAAGATGCAGATGTCTTAGGTAATAATCCAATTTATGAAAATGGTAAAGTTGTAGGACGTGCAACTGGAGGTGATTTTGGATTTAGGTTAGAAAAATCTATTGCATTAGGAATGGTAAAACCTGATATTGCGACAACTGGTCAAAAATTGAAAATTGATATTCTTGGCAAAATGTATGATTGTACTATTTTAGAGGAAAGTCCTTACGATCCTGAAAATAATTTATTGAGATCATAATGAAAATATTAGTCGCTGTTAAAAGGGTAATTGATTACAACGTTCAAGTTAGAGTTAAAGAGGATGGAACTGGAGTTGTTACAGATAATGTTAAAATGTCTAGTAACCCACCTGATGACAATGCAATTGAAGAAGCTGTAAAAATTAAAGAAGCAGGTAAAGCAACAGAAATTATTGCAATCACAGTTGGTGAAGAAAAGTCACAAGAAACTGTAAGAAAAGCTTTAGCAGTGGGTGCTGACAGAGGAATTTTAATCAAAACTGAAGGAACTGTTGAGCCATTAGCTGTAGCAAAAGCACTTCAAAAAATTGTTGATAAAGAAAAACCAGACCTAGTGTTTTTTGGTAAACAAGCAATTGATGATGATTGTAATCAGACAGGTCAAATGTTAAGTGCCTTATTAAATTGGCCTCAAGCAACATTTGCATCAAAAATTGAAATAAAAGATAAAATTCTAGAAGTAACAAGAGAAATTGATGAAGGATTAGAAACAATTGAAGTTAATCTTCCAGCTATTGTTACATGTGATTTAAGATTAAATGAACCGAGATATGCGTCTTTACCGAATATTATGAAGGCTAAAAAAAAACCTATAGAGATATTTACAGCTTCAGATCTAGGAGTTGATATAACACCTAGAGTTCAACAAATTAAAGTAGAAGAACCCCCAAAAAGAAAAGCAGGAATTAAAGTTGCAAGTGTTGCTGAATTAGTTAGCAAACTTAAAAATGAGGCAAAGGTAATATAATGTCAGTTCTATTAATAGCAGAGCACAACAATAAAGAAGTAAAACCTTTTACATTAAATGCAATTTCTGCGGCATCACAAATGGATACTGATGTACATGTTTTATTAATTGGAAATAATTGTGGTGATGTTGCTAAAGCATTATCTGAAATGTCAGCTGTTAAAAAAGTATTACATGCTGAAGCTGCTCATTATGAAAACTATTTAGCTGAAAACTTTGCCCCATTAGCTGTAAAAGTTTCAGAAAATTATTCTCATATTGTTAGCTCTGCAAATACATTTGGTAAAAACTTAATGCCAAGAATAGCAGCACATTTAGATATATCTCAAGTAAGCGATATTACTAAAGTTATATCACCGGATACATTTATAAGACCTATTTATGCAGGAAATGCATTTGCTACAGTAAAAAGTACAGATACAAAAAAATGCATAACAATTAGACCAACTTCATTTGAACCCTGTGAAACGTCTGGTGGATCTGCTCCTATAGAAAAAATTGAAGCAACTGAAGAATTTACTTTTTCAAAATTTATTAAAAGAGAAGAAGTTAAATCAGATAGACCTGAACTTGGAACAGCTAGAATTGTAATTTCAGGTGGTAGAGGAATGCAGAATGGAGAGAATTTCAAATTGATTGCTGATATTGCAGATAAATTAAATGCTGCAATTGGAGCGTCACGTGCTGCAGTTGATGCAGGCTATATAAGCAATGAACACCAAGTTGGTCAAACTGGTAAAGTAGTTGTACCTGATTTATATATTGCAGTCGGAATTTCAGGAGCAATTCAGCATCTAGCTGGAATGAAAGAAAGTAAAATAATTGTTGCTATAAATAAAGATGGTGAAGCTCCAATATTTAGTGTCGCAGACTATGGTCTAGAAGCTGATTTATTTGAGGCATTACCTCAATTCCTAGAAGAATTGAATAAATTAAATAGTATACAAAAATAATCAGTACTGTAAAAATTTAAGATATGCCTAGAGAAGCAATGGATTATGATGTGGTAATCGTTGGTGGAGGTCCATCAGGACTGTCTACGGCTATAAAACTTAAACAATTAGATCCTGAATTAAATGTTTGTTTACTTGAAAAAGCTTCAGAGGTTGGTGCACATATTTTAAGTGGTAACGTGTTTGAAACTAGAGCTTTAGACGAGCTATTTCCTAACTGGAAAGAGTTAAATGCACCAGTTAAAACAAGGGTTTTAAAAGAAAAATTCTTATTTTTAAGTAAAACAAAATCGTTAAGTTGGCCAACTTGGCTACTTCCTTCAGTTCAACAAAATCATAATAATTATATAATAAGTCTGGCTAATTTATGTAGATGGCTTGCAGAACAAGCTGAAGCTTTAGGTGTTGAAATATTTCCAGGATTTCCCGCTAGTGAAATTTTATATAATGAAGATGGATCTGTAAAAGGTGTGGCTACTCAAGATATGGGTATAGATAAAGAAGGAAATAAAAAAGATAGCTTTGAACCAGGCATAGAACTAAACGGAAAAGTAACAGTATTTGCTGAAGGTTGTAGAGGGCATCTTGGAAAAGAACTTATAAAAAAATTTAACCTTGATGAAGGTAAAGACCCTCAACAGTATGGGATTGGGTTTAAAGAAATCTGGGAAATCACCGATAATAATCATGATGAAGGAATGGTCATGCATACAGCGGGATGGCCACTAGATAATAATACTTATGGTGGAAGCTTTATGTATCATGCTGAGAATAAACAAATATTTTTAGGATATGTTATTGGCCTAGATTATAAAAATCCATACCTTTCACCGTTTGATGAATTTCAAAGATTTAAAACTCATCCTGCAATTAAAAAGATAATTGAAGGTGGAAAACGTATTTCTTATGGTGCACGTGCTTTAATTGAAGGTGGACTTCAAAGTTTACCAAAAATGTTTATGCCTGGTGCTTTAATAATTGGTTGTGATGCAGGAACTTTAAATATGCCCAAGATTAAAGGATCACACACTGCAATGAAAAGTGGTATGATTGCTGCTGAGACCATAAATGAACATTTAAAAGAAAAACAAGATTTATCAATTTATGAAGATAAATTTAAAAAAAGTTGGGTTTATGAAGAACTGCATACTGCTCGAAATGTTAAACCAAGTTTTAGTTGGGGTTTAATTCTTGGAATAATATTTACTGGAATTGATCAAATATTATTTAGAGGAAAATTACCGTTCACCTTAAGACACAAACATGCTGACCACGAAACATTAAAACCAGCAAATGAAATGCCAAAAATTGATTACCCTAAACCAGATAATGTAATTACATTTGATAAAACAAGTTCTGTTTATTTAACTGGAACTAATCATACCGACAATCAACCAGTACATTTACAACTAAAGGATCCAAACTTACCGATAAATTATACTTTAGAAAAATTTGATGAACCTGCACAAAGATATTGTCCTGCAGGTGTTTATGAAGTTCAAAATGAAAATGGTGTAAATAAATTTGTCATAAATTCACAAAACTGTATTCATTGTAAAACTTGCGATATTAAAGAACCTTCTCAAAATATTACCTGGGTAACACCTGAAGGAAGTGGTGGGCCTAAATATGGAAATATGTAGTTAAAAAGATAAAATAATACCAACAACAAAAATAAGAGAGAGTGTTAACCCTATAAAAACTAAATTTGTTAAAGTTTCTTTTTCTTTTTCTTTTCTAGCTCTATCTAAGAGAATATTTATATCAACACGTCCTGATGATGAAACTTCCTCATTCTTTTTAGGGGTCATTATAAAAGGAAGATTACTTACTTCAGAACTAAATTTTTTTTCAGCACTCATACATTAAACTAATCATTGAAAAGTATACTAATCAATTAAAGAATAGCTCATTATGGGTTTTTTCTATTTACACCAGTGTTCATTTTGGGTTACAATTAAAGAATATTTATATGCCTGTAATTTTACCTAAAATATCAAAACAAATTTTTAGTAAGGATATTCATTATATATTAAATAAAAATTTCACTTCTATTCAGCCTATTTGGGTACCAATACAAATGAAATGGATGAATAATCTTTATAGAACTTTTCATGATTATGAAAAATTCATGATCATTATGTATTTGATGACTAAAACATTTGATTATTATTCAAAAAATTTTGTGAAATTAAATTACGAAGAGTTTTTTAGCCAAAATGAGGTTGAGGTAGAAACACTCAATATAATAGAGATATCTAATGCACTCAACATACCAAAAGAGTCAACTAGAAGAAAAATTAATGAATTAGAAGAATTAGGAGCAATTAAAAAAAGTAATAAAAAAATTATAATTGATAGAAGTGCTTGGCCAAGTATGAAGCCTCAAGAAACAATGAAAAGCTTGTCATATTTTTTATCGCTTTTGTCAAAAATGCTTTTTAAAGAAGGATTTATGTTAGAACAAATTAGTTCAGATCAGATAGTTAGAGCTGCTAAAGATAATTTTTCATTCGTTTGGAAACTTTACTACGAAATGCAAATGCCAATGCTATTAACGTTTAAAAAAATCCATGGTGATTTAGAGACCTTTCATATTCATGGGATTTGTTTAAGTAACAATGCGTTAAACGCACAAAAAAATGATAATAGTAAAATGAGTAAAAAATTATATTTAGATAGGTATTTTTTTGGGGATAAGCAAGAATTTTTAGGTATTAATGCAATGTCAATTTCAGATATTTCAGGGATACCAAGAGCTACAGTTATTAGAAAACTAAAAAAACTGGTTAAGGGAAAATTTTTAACAATAGATAGTAAAAAACATTACTCAACAAATAAAGGAATTCATCAAAAAAAATTATTAATAGTGCAAAATAATACTTTTATTAACCTATCTAAATTTGCTGCACGTATTTATAATTTGAGTTTAATAAGAAAATGATTTCAATCTTAGGATTATTTAAGATAAATCAATAGCATTTTTCTTTAGAACTTCCATAGAAACAAGTTTTAAAGTTTTTTCATGTGTTCTTTTTAAATAAACAGGGCAAGGCTTTCCAGCATCAGCAGCTCGCGCGTACCAACTAGCACAAACGCACCAACCATCTCCTGCTTTTAATCCTGGAAATCCAAATTCAGGATGAGGAGTTATCAAATCATTACCAGCTTCTTTACACCATTCTAAAAATTCAGTAGTAACTTTTGCACAAACAGTATGAACACCATGATCATTTTCATCAGTGCTACAACAACCATCTCTATGCCATCCTGTTAATGGATCATTAGAACACTCTTCAAGATCTTCACCTAGAACATTTTTTTGTTTATCACTCATTTAAATTTTTGTTGGATTAAGTTGGCCTTTGTAAACAACCTCAGGGTCAAATGATTTTTCTTTTTCTTCAAATTTCATTTCTATCTGTCTGCCATTTTCAATTGGACCTAATGGTATTGATCTATAAAAGCAAGATCTATAGCCTACGTGGCAGCTAGAACCATCACCAATATCAACAGTTAACCAAACTGAATCTTGATCATCATCAATTCTTATCTCTAAAACTTTTTGAGTATAACCACTGGTCTTGCCTTTATGCCAAATTTGCTGTCTAGATCTACTAAAGTAATGAGCTTCTTTAGTTTCTATAGTTTTTTTAAAAGCTTCAACATTCATGTATCCGTGCATCAAAACATCTCTAGTTTTTGAACACATTGTGATGACTGGAATTAACCCATCATTATCAAATTTTGGTGAAAGAAGTTTTCCCTCTTCAATTTCGACTATATTTTCTCTCTTTTTAAACATAAGTAGGTAATTATGTAGCATATTAGGAAATATATTAAATATTTTAAAAATGAGGATTTACTGTATAAACTTGCCTTATGAAATTAGTAGAAGACACTGATAGTAAAATTTTAGACACCAAAAAAGTTTCTGATAAAGAAGCTGAAGAGGCTTTTAAAACTATTTTAACTTGGATGGGTGAAGACCCTAGTAGAGAGGGTTTGTTAGAAACTCCTAAAAGAGTTATTAAAGCGTACAAAGAGTATTTTGGTGGATACGCTGAAAATCCTAATAAGATTTTAAATAAAACTTTTGGAGATGTTGAGGGTTACAATGATATGGTTGTAGTAAAAAATGTTTCTGTACAAAGTCACTGCGAACACCATATGGCTCCAATTATTGGAACAGCACAAGTTGCGTACATTCCAAACGAGAGAGTTGTTGGGTTAAGTAAACTTGCAAGAGTTGTTGAGATTTTTTCAAAAAGATTACAAACTCAAGAGAGACTTACAATGCAAATTGCCAAAACAATAATGGAATCCTTAGATGCAAAGGGTGTAGCTGTAACAATAGACTCAACTCATCAATGTATGACTATGAGAGGCATCAAAAAAGAGAATGCAACAACAGTTACAAATTATTTCTTAGGACAATTTAGAGAAGACCTTAGCGTTCAAAATAGATACTTAACATTTATTAGTAAGTAACTTTCTTAAAGGAGAAAAATATGTCAGATAATTTTAAAGCATTAGTAGTAAATCAAGAGGGTGAAAATTTTACTCGAGAAGTAAAATCAATAGATAAATCATTTTTAAAACATGGTGATGTACTTGTGAGGGTAGATTATTCAGACTTAAACTATAAAGATGCACTTATTTTAAATAATGGTGCAAAATTAGTAAAAGAATTTCCACATATACCAGGTATTGATTTTTCAGGAACTGTTTTAGAAAGTGATAATTCTAAATTTGTAAAAGGTGACGAGGTAATTCTTACAGGGTGGAGAGTAGGAGAAATTTATTTTGGTGGTTATTCTCAAATGGCAAAAGTTAATGGAGATTTTTTAGTTAAAAAACCGAAAGACATTACATCTAAGCAAGCTATGGTTTTGGGTACTGCAGGACTAACTGCTTTACTATGTTCTTTTGCAATTAAAGCACGTGAAGAAATTTTATTAGGAGAAAAAGTTAAAGATGTTTTGGTTACAGGTGCTTCTGGTGGTGTTGGAAGTATTGCAGTAATGATATTAAGTAAATTTGGTTATGATGTAACAGCTGTTACAGGAAAAATAGAAAATGAAGAATATTTAAAATCATTAGGTGCTAAAAATATAATAAATAAAGCAGATCTAGATAAAGACGCTAGGCCATTAGATAAAGGTCTATGGGACGGCGTTGTTGACACCGTAGGTGGAAAAATTCTTGCTAATGCATTAGCTCAAACTAGAGACAATGGAATTGTTGCTGCTTGTGGAAATGCCTCTGATTATAAACTAAATACAACAGTTATGCCTTTTATTATTAGAGGTGTTAAACTTTGGGGAATTAATTCTGTTACTGCATCTATTAAGAGAAGAGAATTTGTTTGGAATGAAGTTAAAAGCCTTATTGATTTTGAACAATTAGAAAAATCAATAAAAACAGTAAGCCTAGAAGATTTAATAGACATATATCCAAAGATGCTTAAAGGTGAAACATCAGGAAGATATATTGTTGATCTTAATAAATAAATGGATTGGGATAAGTTAAAAATATTCCATGCAGTTGCTGAAGCAGGCAGCTTTACCAATGCAACCATAAACCTAAACCTTAGTCAATCTGCAATCAGTAGACAAATTCAATCACTAGAACATGATCTTAAAGTACAACTCTTCGAGAGACACGCAAGAGGACTCACATTAACTGAAAATGGTGAATACCTATTTAAAACTGCGCATGATGTAATTAGCAAATTAAAAGAAGTTGAATCTACTTTAGGTGATCAAAAAAATAAACCAACTGGAAAATTAACAATTACCACAGTTAGAAGTTTTGGAACTCACTGGCTTACACCCAGAATTCAAGAGTTCATGACTTTAAACCCTGAAATAGAGATTGAATTAATTTTTGATGATAAAGAATTAGACTTAAGTACAAGACAAGCAGATATAGGTATTTTCATGAGAAGACCTAAGCAACTTAATTATATTCAAAAGAAATTAGTAGATATAAAATACTACATTTATGGTTCTAATAAATATTTAGAAAAATATGGTATGCCAAAAACAATTAATGACCTGAATAAACATAAACTTATTTCGTTTGGTAAGGGAGCACCCTCACCAGTTTATGATCCAGATTGGGCACTTAAACTAGGTATCAAGGATGGGAAAAAAAGAAAACCAGTAATGAAAGTTAATAGTGTAATGGGTTTACTTTTAGCAGTAGAGTCAGGAGTAGGTCTTGCAGCACTTCCTGAATACTTAGTTTTTAATTCAAATAAGATAATAAAAGTTCTTCCAAACTCAGAAGGACCCATCACAGAAGCGCATTTTGTTTATCCTCAATCGCTTAAAAATACAGCACGTATTACCGCCTTTAGGAATTTCCTGTTTAGTAAAATAGGTGACTGGAAGTCTTAATTAACTAGACTTATCGTTAACATAAACTGAAACACCTCTAGAATTAATATCAATATCAAACTTTTTATGAAGTGGTGGAAATGCTCTTTGTGAACAATCTAACCTATCACATGTCCTGCAAGATACACCGATTGGAATTTCTGTTTTTTTATCACTAATATCGAGGTTTTCAGTATAAACAAATTCTTTTGCATATTTTGCCTCACATCCTAATCCAATAGATAAAATACTTTTAGATTGCCCATATCTACCAACACCTTTTTCAACAGTTCTAGCAATACAAACATATTTTTCACCGTTTGTCATTTTACTTACTGCTGCTTGAATAATACCGGGTCTTGTAAAAGCAGAATATACATTCCATCTTGGACAAGCGCCACCATATCTTGGTATTTCAATACCAGACAATGAAAATCTTTTTGAAATATTACCCGCAATATCAGTTCTTAACATATGAAAAGGAATACCAGGTAGCTTAGGGTTTTGAAGGCAGGTTACTCTATGAGCGACTTGTTCAAAAGACGTAGCAAAAGTATTTTGAAGAAGCTCAAGGTCATATTTCAATTCTTTACATTCTGCATGAAATAATTTGTAAGGCATTAAAATTGCAGCTCCACAATAATTTAATAGAGCAACCTGTGTTAGTTTTTTTGATTCACTAGATGGAAAATTAAAATTAGACAAATATTTATTGATTTCTTTAGATGCTCCTTCTTGAGCAATTTGAGATGCGGCATGTAATTTTTTAGTTTCTAAAGTATTATAATCACTTAATAAAAGTTCTTTTTTATTTTTATTATAAATTTTAGAAAAAGGCTTTCCTTCTTCTGGAATTATATCTTTAACAATTATTGAGTATTCAGATTTTAGAAAATCACATAAAGCAATATATCTAGTTCGGTTATTAACCTGAACCTTTTCAAAAATTTTATCTGCAAATTCTTCAAGCTTAGGAAAATAGTTTTTATTTTCTTGAAGAAAATCTGATATTACCTCTCCAGGAAATGCTGTCTTTCTACTATCAATTTTTTTTCCAGAAATATCTTCGACTTTATTAACTATAGCATGATCTTTTTGTCTAAAATTATCTCCTAATTTAATTAATGCTTTTGCAATTTTTGGATTAGTACTTACTAAGTCTTTTACTTCTGGACCAAGTATATCCAGGTCTTCAAATAACTGATCGTCTAAAAGTTCAGAAATATCATTTTCTAAGTTAACATCAGCCTTACTGGTTAAGTCAGATAGGTCCACTCTTAA
>CAJQTH010000047.1 GCA_905618905.1 uncultured Candidatus Pelagibacter sp.
AATGGCGATATTGAACAGGTACACAGTATATTAAAAATTTTAGAAAAACCGTATACAGATCAAGAAAATATTTCAATTTTTCAGAATCCCAATCCACACGGAAATGAAGATTATAAAACTTTTTGTGGTACTTAATTATTTATAAGACGTAAGGTTCTGGTCTTGCATTATTCTCCAACACTCTTTCAACAGAAAAATCACTAATATCAATACTTTGATATGATCCAGTTGTAATTAGTTCAGTAAGAGCTCTTCCAATGCCAGGCGCTTGCATTAAACCTCTACCCGTGAATCCTGATGCCATATAAACTGTCTCTGGATTATATTCATCCATAAAGGCACATGGCCCATAATCAATAGTTTCTCCTGATATAGACATATTATCCGTATTCATAACTCCATGAATAAAACCAGTACGCATCCAATTTACTACCAAGTTAATTTGAACATCAATTAATGTTTTTAATAAATCTAATGCCTGATTTTTTGAATTTTTTATATTAGGGTAATGTCGATTAATTACATAATCCAACAGCACTTTTAAATTTTTATCATTTTGTGTTGCTGCTAAGTATTGAAAAGTTCCCACTCGAATGTGACTAGATGCAATTCTAGTTAACACAGCACCAGGTAAATACGTGTCTCTCATAACATTCTCACCTGTTTTAACCACTGCAAGACTTCTTGTTGTTGGAATATTTAATCCATGCATTGCTTCGCTAATAATATATTCTCTTAACATAGGGCCTAATGCAGCCCTGCCATCGCCACTTCTAGAGTAGGGAGTTCTTCCAGAGCCTTTAAATTGAATATCAAACCTTTCTTTGGTTTTAGAAAGATGTTCACCCATTAAAACAGCACGTCCATCACCCAACATTGTAAAATGACCAAATTGATGACCAGCATATGCTTGTGCAATTGAATTTGATCCTGTTGGCAATAAATTACCTGAAAATAACTGGGACAAACTTTCCTCACTAATACTAGTGAAATCTAAATCTAAATCTTTAGATAAATCCTTATTTACAATTATCAGTTCAGGAGATTTTACCGGAATAGGGGCTTGTTTTACTAAAAAATCATCAGGTAGCTTTGAATAGGTGTTATCAAAAGACCAACCCGCTTTATCAATATCTATATTTGAAGTAGTCATTTTTAAAATTATAAACTTTATAATTTTTAAAGCACCTATTTAAATATGAGTAATTAAGAAAGCTCTGCTTGATTTTCTTTAGGTTCAACGACAGTTTTAAATTGATTAGATATCTTTTGAATTTCTACGGAAGAAACTTTGTACTCCGCACACATTGTTTCTTCATCCTTACCATGACCAGTTACCATGTTAACCATGTGTTCTGGAAAGTGGAATGTTGTAAATACAATTCCTTCTTTAACTTTATCTGTTACTTCTACTTTTAAAGCAACTTCTCCTCGTCCAGAATAAAGTCTTCCTATGTCACCTGTATTTAACTCTCTTTTGTTGGCATCATTAGGGTGAACTAGTAACAAGTCTTCTGAAACTATATTAATATTTTTAGTACGTCTTGTCATAGTAGCAGCATTATAGTGTTGAAGAACTCTACTCGTTGTTAGAATTAAAGGGTAATCTTTTTTATTAGTAGCTATCTCATTAGATTCTTTCCAATCAAAATTTTTAAGCTGTCCTTTTCCAATTTTAAAAGTTTCTTGGTGTAAAATTTGAGTATCTGTTCCATCTTCTTGAACAGGCCATTGTAATCCCATCTTACCAAGTCTTTCTCTTGTTACACCTTTAAAGAAAGGAACAACATCTGCAATTTCTGCAAGAACTTGATCAGCATCATAAGTTGGTTGATCAAAACCTAATTTTTGCATCATATCAGTTACAATGTTTCCATCAGTTTTCGTACCTGGTAGAGGAGGTACTGCTCTGTTTACTCTTTGAATTCTTCTTTCAGTGTTAGTGAATGTTCCATCTTTTTCTAAAAAAGTTGTTCCGGGTAATACTACTGTTGCGAGTTTTGCAGTCTCACTCATAAAAATTTCTTGTACTACTAGTAATTCTAAAGAATTCATTGCCTGAACCACATGTGCACTATTAGGATCCGTTTGAACAATATCTTCTCCAATAATCCATACAGCTTTCACATCTTTATTAATTGCTCCATCAAACATTTCTGGAATTTTTAAACCTTGTTTTGATGGGTGGACAACCCCATATTTTTCGGTGTAGAAATTTTGAACTTTTTCATCAGCCACCTCAAAGTAACCAGCTCCTTGATGAGGTTGGCACCCCATATCTGCTGCACCTTGGACATTATTTTGTCCTCTTAATGGATTAACACCAACACCTCTTCTACCAATATTTCCTGTAATCATTGCAAGATCAGCAATTAACATTACTGTTTTAGAACCTTGCTCTTGCTCAGTAACTCCTAAACCATGGAATTCCATAGAATTTTTAGCTGTTGCATAAGCTATAGCAGCTTCTTTAACCAATTGTTTATCAACACCAGCAACTTTAGCTAGTTGATCCATATCTTGTCTTTCAATCTCTTTAATGAAATTTGCAAAACCTTCAGTTCTATCTCTAACAAAATCTTTATCGTAAAGGTTTGCTTTCATTATAAAGTGTAACATCATATTTAAAATAGCTACATTTGTTCCAGGTCTAAGTTTAATGTGGTAATCAGCAAGCTCGGCTAGTTCAGTAGTGATAGGATCTAGAACTATTAGTTTTTTGCCCTTCATTACTTGTTGTTTAATTTTAGCACCAGTAACGGGGTGAGCATTTGTTGGGTTTGCGCCTATAACCATAAACAAATCTGCATGGTAAATATCTTCTGTAGAATTAGTTGCAGCGCCAGTTCCAAAAGTTTGCTGCATTCCCCACGCTGTAGGTGAGTGACAAATTCTTGCACAACAGTCAATGTTGTTAGTTCCGATTGCTGCTCTAATCATTTTTTGGAAAACATAATTTTCTTCATTAGTACATCTTGCTGAAGAAATACCTGCAACTGCATCTGGTCCACTTTCTTTAGTTATTCGATTTAATTCTTTTTTAATAAAGTCATAAGCTTCATCCCATGATGCTTCTTCAAATTTTCCATTTCTTTTAATCAAAGGTGTTTTTAATCTGTCAGGATGATCATAAAATCCAAATGCATATCTTCCTTTAATACAAGTGTGACCTGCGTTAACTTCAGATTCTTTAGGCGTAGATATCGCAACAACTTTGTTATCTTTAATAGATGCTTCTAAATTACATCCAACTCCACAATAAGAACAAGTTGTTCTAACTTTTTCATCTACGGCAGCTGATTTTGATTGAAAGACATCTGATATTGCATCAGTTGGACATGTATGTGCACAAGCACCACAAGATACACAAGACGAATCTCCAAACAATGCATCATTATCTGTTGTGATTTTAGATTCAAATCCTCTACCACTCATTGTTAATACAAAAGAACCTTGAATTTCATCACAAGCACGAACACATCTTCCACAGTTAATACAGTTATCTAAATTCATTCTCATATAATCATGAGAAATATCTCTTGGAATACCTTTGTGTTGTTTTGGAGTGTTGTATCTATGATCTGATATACCTAAATCATTAGCAACATCTTGAAGTTCACAGTTATTATTTACTTCACAAGTACCACATTCCATTGGGTGATCAGTTATAACTAGTTCAATAATATTTTTTCTTAATTCTGTTAGCTTTTCATTATTTGTAAAAATATGTTGGTTTTCTGCAACAGGCGTATGGCAGGAAGCCACAATTTTAGTTGGCCCATCTTTAACTAAAGCAACCTCAACAGAACAAACTCTACAAGCTCCGTAAGGTGCTAAGTTTGGATCGTTACATAAAGCAGGAACCTTTTTTTCACCAAGGTAACTTTTTACAAATTTTAAAACGGAAGTATGGTTAGGGCCAATTTCATATGGCTTACCATCTATATATGCAATTTTTCTTTTTTCTGAACTCATATTACCCTTTAAAATCTATCTTAGTTTTCATTAACCATATCATCCTTCATTTCATCACCAAAATATTTTAATATATTCATGATAGGAGTAGGTATCGCCCCACATAGGGCGCATAAACAGCCATTTTTCATCGTTAATAGTAAATCATTTAATACTTTTAATGGAATCTTGGCTGTTTTACTCTTTAACTGATCAAACATTTCTTTGCCTCTATAAGATCCAAGTCTTCCTGGAAAACACTTTCCACATGATTCCTCAGCAGTAAATTCAAATAAATGATGAATATATTCAACCATTGGAAAATCTTTTGGAATACTAACTATACTCGCGTGGCCAAGCATAAAACCAGCTGCTGTAAATTCTTGAAAATCTAGATTTAATTTTTCAGCTTCATCAATAGGAATAACCCCACCTAATGGTCCTCCAATTTGTAATGCTTTAATAGGCTCTTTAAAACCACCACCAATATCATTTAAAACTTTTTTCATGGGGGTTCCCATTTCAATTTCATAAACACCTGGATTATTAAAAAAGCTATCAAAACAAACTAATTTAGTACCAGCTGATTTTTTATTTCCAATTGCAGAAAATTTATCAGCTCCATTAATAAGTATACCTGCTGCTGCAGCTAGTGTTTCAACATTATTAACAACAGTTGGTTTTTTATAGAGTCCTTCAGTAACAGGAAAGGGAGGTCTTACTTCAACTTCTGCTCTTCTTCCTTCTATTGAAGCAATTAAAGCAGTTTCTTCCCCACAAATATATGCTCCTTGACCAATACATATATTTAAATCAAAAGAAAAATTTGTTCCAAGAATATTCTCTCCAAGTAGTCCATCTTTTTTTAAAGAATTAATTGAAGCATTTAAAGACTCGATTGATTTTGGATATTCTCCTCTAATATATAAAACTCCTTCATCACCACCAATAACATATCCACATATAACCATTCCAAATATTACTTTTAAGGCCTGATCTTCTAGTAAGTATCTATCTGAATATGCACCAGAGTCACCCTCATCTGCATTACAGATAACATATTTTTTTTCTGATTCTGCTTTTCTACAAAAATCCCATTTCATGCCTGCTGGAAAACCGGCACCACCTCTACCCGTTAGGTTTGAATCTAATAGTGATTTTATAATTT